>DPLR01000701.1 GCA_003541895.1 Cytophagales bacterium
GCGTTAAAAGCATTCGAACTATTCTAGGTGAAGAGTGTGGCATCACTTCAGATATGATCGCTGGTTTCTGCACCGAAACGGAACAAGAACATCAAGAGACTATTTCGTTGATGGATCAAGTTCAATATGATTTTTCATTTATGTTTTTTTATTCGGAACGCCCGGGAACATTGGCCGCCAAGAAATTTGCCGATGATATTCCAATGGACCTGAAGAAAAGACGTTTGGATGAAATCATTCAGAAGCAGTCGGAAATTTCATTAAAACGAAATCAACGCGATCTGAATAAAGTCCACAAAGTTTTAATTGAAGGTACCTCGCGCAGATCGGCCGATTTTTTGCAAGGAAGGAACAGTGCGAACAAAGTAATTGTTTTCCCTAAAGGAAATAAAACCAAAGGCGAATACGTCAATGTATTTGTTGAAAGCTGCAGCGCAGCAACGTTAGTTGGTAAGATAGTTGAATAACATGGCAAACACAGAAGCAGAAATACAAAGCATAAAACAACGTTTTGGTATCATTGGCAATGCACCGTTACTAAATCATGCTTTGCACGTGGCGATGCAGGTTGCCCCTACCGATATGTCGGTTTTAATTACGGGTGAAAGCGGTAGTGGTAAAGAATCGTTTTCAAAAATTATTCATAATCTCAGTCACCGTAAGCACGGTCAGTTCATAGCCATCAACTGTGGGTCTATTCCAGAAGGTACCATTGACTCAGAATTGTTTGGGCATGAGAAAGGTTCATTCACCGGTGCACATGAAGCGCGTAAGGGCTACTTTGAAGTAACCAACGGAGGAACGATCTTTCTCGATGAAATTGGCGAAATGCCTATGGGTACGCAAGCTCGTTTATTGCGCGTGCTTGAATATGGGGAGTTTATTAAAGTAGGCTCATCAAAAGTTCAGAAGGCCGATGTGCGTGTGGTAACAGCAACGAATGTCAATTTGTTGAACAAAGTGGCCGAGGGTAAATTTAGAGAAGATCTTTATTACCGTTTAAACTCCGTTCCGATTTATGTGCCACCGCTGCGCGAACGCGGGCGCGATGTGGAGTTGCTCTTCCGGAAATTTGCAACCGACTTTGCCGACAAATACAAAGTGAAACCCATTTCGTTAACTGAAGATGCCAAAGCGGTTTTACTGAACTATCGTTTTCCAGGCAACATTCGTCAGCTGAAAAATTTGGTGGAGCAGATTTCAGTTTTATCTCCCAATGAAAAGGAGATTAATGGAGCAATCTTAGAAAGTTATTTACCCAAAGACTCCGCACTTCCAGCGTTAGTAAGCGGGCAAAATGGTAAGGATAATATCTCTGAAAGAGAGATCCTTTACAAAGTGTTATTCGATTTAAAAAAGGATTTGACCGATGTAAAGAAAATGGTTTTGGAGATGATATCAAATCCAGGTCAAGCACAACAAATCTTGAAGAACAACACCCATTTGTTTGAAGGGATTGAGGAAGCCAAGCCAGAAAATGATCAGCCAGTGGTGCTGAACTTAAATCAAGCACAGCCCTCTACGGTTCAGGTAAGAGCGGAAGAAGTGCAAGACATTACACACGAAGCTGAAGATGACTCGCTCTCCATCCAGAAGAAAGAGAAAGAGCTCATCATGCGCGCCTTAAGCAAGAACAAGAACAAGCGGAAATACGCAGCGAAAGACCTCGGCATTTCCGAAAGGACGTTGTACAGAAAGATCAAAGAATACGATTTGGAAAATTGATTATGAGAAGACTACAATTCTTTGGCTTTTTAGTTTTAGTAATCACCAGCACTTTTTTTTCTAGCTGTATAAAATACTCCCTCTCAGGTGCATCCACTAATGCCAAGTCGATTCAAGTCGATGCTTTTTATAATAACACTGAACTCAGTCCGGCAAACCTGGGCCAGACTTTTACGAACAAGGTGAAAGACTATTATCAACAAAACTCGAGTTTGCGTGTTGTGCCATCCAATGGCGAATTGCAGATTGAAGGAACCATCATTACCTATGCTACTGCCCCAGTGGCTCCGCAGGCAAGTTCTGGCACGGGCGTAAACGCAACACCCAACTATGGAGCACAAACTCGATTAACCATTGCCGTGAAAGTAAATTATACCGACAACCTTATACCAACGAACAGTTTTAAAGACCGAACCTTTAGTTTCTACGCTGATTTTGATAATAGCAGTTCCGATTTCTTCTCAGTGCAAGAATCGCTTGAAAAAAAAATTTTCGATCAGATTTTGATCGATATCTTTAACGCCACCATTGCGAACTGGTAGCCTGTTGCTTCGACACGCTTTTTATTTTACATTTACTGACCATGTAATTTTGGCCAGTGGAAAGATCACATTTCAATAGTTTGCTTGATAATTACACCTCGCTTACAAGTGACGAAGCGAACGAGCTCATCCAGTTGAGTCATGATTTTCCCTACTGCCAATCCATTCATAACTTAGCAGCAAGAGCGGCTCAAGACAACAATTTGAGCGAAAAGGGAAAGCTGCTTAATGTTAGCGCCATGTATAGTTGCGATCGCTCTGCTTTGAAAGCAACGATGACAGCACCAAGCAAGACAAGAATTCAGCCTTCAGTAGTAATTGAAAAATCAGAACCGCAAGATTTTACACCTACCATTTCTACAACTCTTAGCAATCAGGATAATGAAACGCTCCGTCAGCAAATTCTGAGCGACATCGCTTTAATGCACGAATCAAAACGACTGTATGAAGAAGTGATTGCCAAGATGGATGGCCATGAGCCCATTCCTTTGGCGAAACCCTTAGCCGAAGAAGTAAAGGAGCCTAAAGTTGTGTTGGTTGACGAAACGAATGAAGGGCTGATCGAAGAGATCAAGTCATCAAAAAAAAAAATAAAACCAGAGACCACCAAGCAGATTGAACAGATCGAAATTATCGATCAGTTCATCAAAACTCAACCCATCATAGCACGGCCAAAAGCTGCGAGTTCAACTATACCAAATAATGATCTTTCTGAATCGGGTGACGTTTTTGGAGAGAATATCATTTCAGAAACCTTGGTTGAAATTCTACTCAAACAAGGCAAGCGAGAGAAAGCTATCGAAATTTTAAAAAAACTGATTTGGAAGTATCCACAGAAAAAGGCTTACTTTGCAGCCCAAATTGAAGATTTAAGAAAATAAGCTTATGTACGTTTTATTTATCAGCCTTGCTATTGTCAGCTCTGTATTACTTGTATTGGTGGTTTTGGCTCAGAATTCTAAAGGCGGAGGGCTCTCAAGCCAATTTGGAGGTTCTGGTGCTAGCAATCTAATCGGGGTAAAGAAGACCGGAGATTTGCTCGAGCGCCTTACTTGGGGCTTTGCCATTGCAATTATTGCGTTCTCGTTGGCAACTAATTTTACTACTCCAAACGTAGCAGCGACAACTGACGACATATTAGAACGTGCTAAAGAGCAGCAAACCGCTCCCGTGCTTCCGGTGCCCACAGCTAAGCCAGCTGATACTACAAAGAAATAGTCGGCTTCTAATTCACTTAGCTAACCCTTTTCAAACGCTCCACAATCTCAAACACGGCTGGGCATACTAGCGTGTTTCTGTAGGTGAGATCAAGAATTTGTACCATCTTCTTGCGGTCAGTGTGTGGGTATTCTCTACACGCCTTTGGTCGTGCGCTATATATAGAACAATAATTTTCTGAATCCAAAAATGCACAAGGCGATGACTGCAAAACAAAATCTTTGTCTTCATCTACCTTCAAATATTTTTCAATAAAATCGCCCGGCTTCATTTTTAAAAACTTCGCTGCTCTTTCAATATCGCTTTGATAAAAAATTGGGCTGGTCGTTTTGCAGCAGTTAGCGCAGGTGAGGCAATCGATTTCTTCAAAGACTTCCTCATGCAATGCATGAAAGGCATCGTCAAGTTTTCTTGCATCCTTCTTCTTCAATCGACTCAAGAATTCTTTATTCTCTGCCGATTTATTTTTCGAAAGCTCTTTGAAACGGTCGAGATCCATTGACTTCTGCATCAGGCAGAATTGCGTGCCGCATTAATGATTCCAAACATACACCTGATCACAAGTTTGCGATAAGCATCGTCCTTTTCTTGTACATCAGGTTTACGAATATTCATCAACGCATATTGTTGAATCGCCACCAAGGGTAACACAATTTGCTCGCGCAACTTCACTGACTCTCGAATGGCAGGATTATTTTCCATCAAATGCTTAAAGCCAGAAATTTCAAGCAGCATTTCTTCAGAAAGTTTATACTCTGCGAGCATCTTATTCCAAATTTCACCGAACTCAGGGTCATTGCTAAGATACGTGGTTGCCTGATAGTAACTCTTGGTCAAAGACATCATACTATTTCCCAGCAGCGTACGGAAAAACAATGAGTTGGCATAAAGTTTTTTAAGTTTCTCCCTT
>DPLR01000412.1 GCA_003541895.1 Cytophagales bacterium
ATTCAGACCGATGCCGCCATCAACCCTGGAAACAGCGGTGGTGCATTGGTGAGTTTGGCTGGCGCGTTGTTAGGTATCAACACGGCCATTGCTAGTCCTACGGGTTCGTATTCAGGATACGGTTTCGCAATACCCGCCAACATTGTGAGCAAAGTAGTTGAAGACCTCATTGCGTACGGAACGGTGCAGCGTGGATGGTTGGGTGTGCAAGTTCAAAACGTAGATGCCGATCTTGCCAAGAAAGAAGACTTGGATGTAACCGAGGGTGCGTATATCAATGAATTCTCTGACGAGAATAAGAGCGCGGCCAAAGCAGCCGGCATTCAAAAAGGCGATGTGGTGATTAAGATGGATGAAACCGAAATCAAGAGCAGCACTGCACTGATTGAATATGTGGGAAGAAAAAGACCGGGCGATAAAATTAATATTACCGTTGATCGCAAAGGAAAAACGTTGGTAATACCGGTAACGCTGCGCAACCGCGAAGGAAAGTTTGGAACCGTAAAGCGCGAAGAAGCGGATGCCTTTACTGCGCTGGGAATGGAACTGCAAGATGTGGATGCGAAGAAATTGAAATCGCTCGATTTGAAATCGGGTGTGGAGGTGAAATCACTCAGCAACGGCAAGGTTCAAAAATACACCGACATGCGCGAAGGTTTTATTATCACGCACCTCGACAACCAGCCGGTGAAATCGGCCAAAGAATTGAACGAAGCATTGAAAAAGAAGAAACCGGGCGACCAGGTAATTTTTGCGGGTGTTTACCCTGACTTCCCTCGGGAGTATCTATATGCGTTCCGGTTTTAAGGTATAGTTGGTAAAATAGAGGTTGCGGTATTATTTAAATAAAAAAATATGAAGCGATTGTTTAGAAAAGGCGAACGTGTTCGCAGCAAAAGAGATGGTAAAGTGATGGAAGTATTGAAGTACATCAAAGGCAAAATAGTAGAAGTGAAATGGTTTGACCTAAGTGCCAAAGAAGTGCGAACGAACCAGATAAAAGAAGACAAGCTGTCGAAGGCAGCATAAAAAGAAAAACCCCGAGCGATCGGGGTTTTTTGTTTAAGAGCATTGAGTTTAGTAGAAGTGAGTAACAAGAACCAGAACCCAATCCTGAGCAAAAAAAGAAACCAATCCTGAGAGAAGCGAAGGATCCCCTTGTAAGTTCTCCGCTCTAGGAGATTCTTCGCTCGCTTCTCTTGCTCAGAATTGGTTTTACTTTTTTTAGCGGGCTACTGTAGAGCACAAGCGTATACTTGCACTTGAACTTAATTCAAGTTATAATTTTGAAATCTGTAACACTGAAATGGAATGTCGTCATTGATGTCCTCAATTAAATTTACCCTTACAGGAAGTTGCCAGTCAAGTCGCTTAGGTTCGAGGTAGTCGGGTAAATCTATTTGAATATTTTCTCCATTGTTCTTTACAAATTTTTCTACAACTGCTGTTGCAATTTTATTGCCAAGAACTGAGCTATCGAGACCCAATAGCCATTTGAGTTCATAATAGTCACAGAAAATGTTTGTATATACAGGCTCGTCATAATTGACTCCTTCAAACATGACGCTCGCAGCAATGGTGATTTTGTCATAATATTGAATCACAACTGACTCTATTCCCAAATATTTTGTAATCATTATTTTCTTTTGCTTCTTTCCTTAACTCGCTTTCCAACAGCAAATAAAACTTTGTCCACATAGTAAGAATAATTCTCAGCATTCCGAAGATCTTTTGTAAGGTCTTCGCTCTGTAACCATGATTTGTATTGGTCGATCAATCCTTTTTCTTCCTCTGTTATAAGCGACAGTCGTTTTAGCTTTTCAATTTTATCTTTGTCTTCTTTAGCCTTAAATATCCCAAAGGCTCTTAATACATGCTGATCAATAATCGGTTCTCCAGGTCTCTTTGTCAAATATTTACCAAATTGATAAAATACTAGTCCATCTTTTTTGTCTTCAATTTTCCTAGAAATAATTCCTTCAATTATATGTCTTACCTTTTTTAAATCTCCGTTTTTCCAAGAAACTGAATACAGTAATTTAGTCAGTGTGTCTGAATTTGCAATGTCGGCTATTAAATTGTCTTTCGTGATAATTCCTTTCGCTTTCAACTCCTCAATTTCTTCTTTTGTTATTTTGAATTCTATTTTCGGATAGGTTTCAGGATCCATTTGATACTTCTCGACTTTTAGCTCACTAATAATTCCTTCAACTTCGGCAATAGTTTTTGAAGCATGTAATTTTTCAAATGCTTGTTTTACTATATCCATATTTTAATTTGCTTAAGATTATATAAAGTCAGGCCTTTCAACGTGACTTCACCAATATACAAATTAAGAAACAGCTATACAGTTTTTGAATTACCTTTGAAGTTCAAATTTTTTCTACTATCAAAAAATTCGACATACCCGCTTACTACCGTTCTTCCCTTACCGGAAGAGTGAAAGAAAGCCGCAGGGCACAAGATCAGCGCAAGCAAGATTTCGCTCCGGCCGTTCTTGATTTTGGTCCCGTTCAATTTTTTCTGGCCCGCCATTTTGGGTTTTGCTATGGCGTGGAAAATGCCATTGAGATAAGCTATCGCGCGCTGGAAGAAAACCCC
>DPLR01000512.1 GCA_003541895.1 Cytophagales bacterium
ATTATGTTTAACCTTATTTCTAATGCCAGCAAGTATTCAGATGTAAACAGGAACATTCAACTGAGCATAGGCCGCAAAGACAATTTTATTTCGTTTAGTGTGAAAGACGAAGGCATTGGCATTCCGTTGGAGGATCAAAAACATTTATTCGATCGTTTCTTTAGGGCAACGAATGCAACCAACATACAAGGCACAGGTTTGGGCTTGAATATTGTGATGCGCTATACCGAATTACTGCAAGGTGATATTGCTTTTGAAAGTGAATATGAAAAAGGAAGTACGTTTACTATTAACATTCCATTAAATTAATTTTTATGAAAAAGATATTGCTCATTGAAGATAACCCAGAAGTTCGCGAGAACACCGGTGAAATACTTGAACTGGCAGGCTATGAAGTGAAGTCGGCCCCCAATGGAAAAATTGGCGTGGAGCTGGTTCAAAAAGAAAATCCGGATTTAATTATTTGCGACATTATGATGCCCGACCTGGATGGTTATGGTGTGTTGCATATACTTAGCAAACGACCGGAAACAGCCGCCATCCCTTTTATTTTCCTTACAGCTAAAACTGAAAAATCAGATGTGCGCAAAGGAATGAACTTGGGTGCTGACGATTATCTTACCAAGCCTTTTGATGATACTGATTTGCTGCGCGCTATAGAAACACGTTTGCAAAAGGCATCGATGCAGCAAAAGCACTACGACAGCACGCCCGAAGGCTTAGATGAATTCATTAAAGATGCACAACAAGTGCTCGACATGAAGCATCTGTGCAAAGACAAGAAGACAAAAATAGTTAAGAAGAAATCAGAAATTTTTGCTGAAGGCGATACACCGCTTAATATTTATTTCATCAAGTCGGGCAGCGTAAAAGTGTACAAGTCTCATCCGGATGGAAAAGAGTTGATCACGAATATCTATAATGCCAATGACTTTTTTGGCTTTGAGCCGATCTTAGAAAATACAGTGTATCAAGAATCTGCAGTAGCCATGCAAGACTCAGAACTGATCTCCATACCAAAATATGATTTCGTGATGTTGCTGCAAAGCCATCCCGATGTATCGAAAGGTTTTGTGTCTATGCTCTGCAAGAAAGTGGCCGAGAAAGAAAAGCAATTGCTCAACCTGGCGTATAACTCCGTTCGTCAACGTACTGCTGAAGCGTTATTGAAAGTGCGCGAACTGAAAGATGCCAAAGAAAATATTCAGATCTCGCGCGATGACTTGGCAAAGATTGTAGGTACGGCTTCCGAATCTGTTATCCGTGTGTTATCCGATTTTAAAGACGAACGCTTAATTGAAATTGAAAGCGGAAAGATCAGAATAATTTCACCCGAGCGCTTAGAGAAAGTGGTGCGGTGGAACGTGGCAAGGTGAGGCCCATAGAGTAATTCATAATATTGGTTCCATCAATTTGCCATCATACCGATAAACATCATCCCCGTTACTGGCAAACCAATAGTTGCCCGATTGGTCTTGCAAAATGTAGTCAATATCTTTTCCAATGTTTGTAACGCGCTCTCCAATAATTGGTGCTGCTAATTCTGTTTTTGCTTCCGATGATTTTTGGTTTTGACCTTTACATGAAAAGTAAGCAATCAAAATACAAGCAAGAATAATTTTCATTGTCATTTTATAAAGGGCCGCGAGACACCGGTGCTGATATAAACACCTTGTTGTGTGGCGTTGCATAGTTATCCTTGGTCTTCATTGTTGTGTATAGAAGGGTCACTTATTTCAATTACCCAATCCTTATTTTTTTGATATTTAACCACTCGAATGAATTGAATGAATTTTTGACTCAGGTCTTCATTTTTAAAATGAATAAAGAACCATATCCAACTCATATTTTTTATTGCTTCCTCGAGCCTGTCTGGTAACTCTATCTCAATTGATTTCGTATTGCCAGTTTTTTTTGGTTGATATTTTGGGTCTGTTGTAAATTCGATTCTCGGAGTCACGTTAGGAGCGAGTTCTTTAGCTTGGTAACTTTTTATTTTACCATAAACTTGATGAGATAAAAAATCGATAGTTAAGTCAATTGCTGGTCCTTTTCCGATGTTTTTTAATTCCCACGTTGACTCCATAAATCCCTCCGGGTTAGGAAATTCACTAGAGAGACGAATAGAAATTTTAGGTTGTATTAGAATCTGGAATTGTTTGTTTGATAATTTTAATGATTCTTTGAAAAGTGAATTCGCATTTTCTGCAAGTGCATTGGCGGTGTTTGCAATTTGATTAGCTTTTCTTGAAAGAACTATAGCATCATTTGCTTTTTCCCGTGTGATAAGCCAAGCGACAAATGCACCAAGGCTTGTCAGGAGAGAAAAGAATAAAGTAAGAGTCTCAAAAGTTGTCATAATATTTATTTGCAATGACACACAACGCCCAGGTGTTTATGGCGGCACTGGCAACGCAAGTTAAACGAAATGACTTGCGTTGGAAACTCAGGACGTAAAATTAAAAAGACGTTTTGTCCGTGAGACACCAGTGCTGATAAACACTATGTTGGCTGCAGTGCGTTGCAGTCACTCAATGGTAGCCTTGTCCTTAATCGCTGCCCAACTAATCTTATACCTAACTAAAATACTTGAACAATGCGCCAGAATTAATGGGCTAACAATGTCCTTTCTAGAAAATCCAGTCACATAGAAATTTTCAATATTCTGTCCCAAAGCACGTTTAAGAAACGTTTCCGCGAATTGTTCCAGAAGTCTTCTTTTTAAAACTTCTGATTTTGTTTTTTGCATTTCATCAATGATGTCCATGTACCCAAACAATTTGTCCGCTGTTTGTTTGTCGGTTGGATCATTAACTTTTAAATATTTGGAAAATAACAATTTGAATATCTCGTCTGCAATTTCCCGCGAGAATAAAAACCATAGTTTATGACAGTCTATTGCGAGACGTGCTAAGAAAAATTCCAGGCCCATAACCTCTGGGGTTTCTGCGCGAAACTTTGTCCCATAAGACTCACTCATTTGATCAATGAGTTCCTGTAAGTCCTTTTTTGATTCCTCGAATTTAAATTGAAAGTATTCGTCAACAGCTTCCTCTACTTTCATTATTCTTTTTTGTCCCATAACTTATTCAAAGCATTGCAGCCAACGGTCGAACATGTATAATGCATATATTCTCATTAGGTAAATCAAGTTAGAACTTTTTCTTCTTAAAGGAAAAGGGAAACAAATTATTCAATTTCTACAAACCACAATGTCCATCATACCTTCGGTGAGTGAGTGGGCGTGGGGGAGGTGAACCAACAACACGCGGCCAATGAGCAACGTGCCAGAAAGGATGAAGAGAATAACCGTGAGTTGCTGTACGCTTAAATTTATTTTTAGCGCTCCCTTCAACAGCAAACTTGAAAGGCCGATCATGGCAGGAAGTGTACCCACACCAAACAGCAACATAAAATAAATTCCGTCAACTGGCGTGTTGAAGGTAATACAATACGAAAGGGCAAGGAATGTAAGTCCGCAGGGAAGGAAGCCATTGCATGTTCCCAACAGAAAAACCGATAGTGGATTTTTCTTTTTCAAAAAATGAGCAAAAAGTTTTTTCAACACGCCACTAAATTTTGCTAGCTGGGTTGTAAAGAATGGAATCTTTATTCTTGAAATTCCGCCAACACCCACCATCAACAACACCACACCGATTAGCAGCGATAAAAGGTTTTGATATTGAATCAGCGGAAAAGTATAGCCTACCAGAGAAACAATCGCGCCAAGCAACGCGTAGGTTCCAATCCTTCCGACATTGTAAATAAAGCGGTTCAGTAAATTAGATGAGGTCAGGTTTGAAACAGCCATCGCCAGCGGACTGCACATGCCTACGCAGTGCCAGCTTCCTGCAAAGCCGATGATGAGCGCTGTTACAAACATTAGATTGAAATATCTTTTTCTAAGTAATAATCTTTGCCGTTCATACTCCACATCAGTTTTACTCGGTACGCACCGCTGTGCACCGAGCCGATGTCAAAATGCTGTGATGGGTTGGGTTGTAATTCAAATGATTTATCATACTGCGCATTGGAGGGGCAGAATAAATTCAGCTGGCCACTTTCAATAGTGAAATCATTTTTAAAATTGATTTGCAGTTGATGATCGGCAATTTCAATGGCCGGTTTTTCTTTCAGCGCCAACGTGTTTTGCATCCGCTGAATTTGCTTTTGGTAAGCTAGCTCTTCTTTATAATATTCTTTTGAAACCAAACTGATGTCTTCGCGGAAGCATAATCCAACCAACGTAAAGATGAACAAGCCAAAGAGCACAAACGATAAGATGATCCATTTTCCCCAGTTCATATTCGTTGATGTTTAATTTGTTATCGCTATTGATTTCTAAAATTTATTCTAATTTCTTTTGGCGTCTGAAGCTTGGTGCACTGGCCCGATGAATTTTGCTTTCACGGTTTCAACCAGGCTCCCATTTTCAAACACTTTTAATTTTACAACGATTCGTGCATTGGCAATTTCGCTCTCAGGGATTTTTATGAAGTACACTCGCTTCACTAAACCTTCGGCTGGGATAATTAAATCTTTGCCATCTACATTTTTCAATTCAGCCGAAAGAGGCTCTTCAATTTTTAGCTCAAGTTTTTTGTCTTCAAACGTTTTATTGACGAACTCAAAATTATAAAGGTTGGTAACGAAACCGCCATCGCGTTGGTACAAAGTGCCGGGCACTTTTAATGCCGTAACTTTTACATCAGAGCGAGTGACCAAGAGAAAAGTAAGCGCAGAAAGCAATGCAGTAAGCACAACGCAATATCCAATCACGCGAGCATTAAGTACTTTTTGAATTCCATCTTTTATAGAATTGTAAGAAGCTAAACGAATCAAACCCGTTGGCCTTCCCACTTTCACCATCACCTCATCGCACGCATCAATACATGCCGTACAGTTTACACACTCAAGTTGTGTTCCATTGCGAATGTCAATTCCCGTAGGGCAAACGTGAACACATAATTTGCAATCAATACAATCTCCCGTTTTTGCTTCTTTTGTGGTCAAATTTTTTTTCAGGCGAGTACGAGGTTCACCGCGCAACCAATCGTAAGCAACTACAATCGAATTTTTTACGAGCAACACGCCTTGCAATCGGCCATACGGGCAAACGGCAATACACGCTTGCTCTCTGAACTTAGCAAAGTTGAGATAGAAAATACCAGTGAACGCAGCTAAACCTATAAAGCCAGCCAGATGTTCTGAAGGCGATTGTGTAATAATTTTTTCCACCTCATGAACGCCAATGAGGTAAGCCATGGCGGTGTGTGCAATTAAAATAGCGATGGAAAGAAAAACGACATGCTTCAAAAATTTCTTCCTGATCTTCTCGAAATTTACTGGCATGGCATCGAGTCTGCGTTGAGCAGGAGCATCGCCTTCAATCCAATACTCTATTTTACGGAAGACCATTTCCATAAATAGAGTTTGAGGGCACATCCATCCGCACCAAATCCTACCGAACACCACCGTGAATAAAATGATGAACACAAAAAAGGTGATGAGCGTGATGGCCAACAGCACAAAATCTTGAGGCCAGAAAGGAACCCCAAAAATGACGAACCTTCTTTCAAAGAAATTCAGCAACAAGAGAGGTCTTCCACCAATGCTGATAAAAGGACCAGCAAAAAGTAAGCTCAGTAAAAATGTGGTAACGATGATTCTTAAATTGTGTAGGCGACCCGAAGGTTTTTTCGGGTACACCCACACTCGTTTTCCTTTTTCATCAACAGTAGCAATACTGTTTCGAAATTCGTCCTCGTATAGATAAAGGTCTTCTGATGTTTCGGCCATGACTTCAATTTAACACATTTCTCCCCACTAATTTCTAACTTTTACATTGACGCCTTCACCTTTGTGCTGTCGCTTTTTGCTTCTTTGGTTTCGGGTTTATAAAGTTCTCCTTGAGATGCTTTTGCGTTGGCTGGTTTTGTGCCTTGCAAACTCATTACAAAAAAGGCAAGGTCGCGCACATCAGTTTGGCTCATCGTTTTTCCCCACGCAGGCATTCCTTTTTCAACCACACCGTTGTTGATTGTATTAAATACATTTTTAATTCCTCCACCGTGCAGCCAGTACTCATCAGTAATATTGGGGCCGATCGCATTTCCTCCACCATCAGCGCGGTGACATGATGCGCATACATTTTTGGTGAAGAGCGATTTCCCATTGGCGATTATCGCAGCATCGGCTTTATATTCCAACGTGGTAACATCAATTGCAGCTTTTGGTTGTGATGCCAGGAATTTCTGTTGAGCCGCAGCAGCGGATGTAACTTCGTTTTCATATTCTTCTTTTGAAAGAGGAAGTGAATTTGAGAAGTGATACACAAAAATGTACACGACACTCCACACAATGGTAAAATAAAACAACCACTTCCACCACGGAGGCAAATGGTTATCCAATTCTTTAATGCCATCGTAGTTGTGGTCGAGCTCAATATTTTTTTCTTCGGCCACAGGTACGGAAGCATTCAATTGTTGCATGAGTTTATCCCACCACGATGGTGAAGGAACATAAACTCTTCCGGCAGCTTCGGCACGCTGACGTTCCATTTGCTCAATCAAGAACTGAATGGTGCGAACTAAAATTACCGACACCACGATCACCAGAATGAACACCACAAACAAAAGCGTAGCCACCATGTAAAATGAAAACATTGGGTGGTTCAAGGGATCATCCCAAAAGCTTTTGGCGGGCGGAGCAGAGGTTGCATCCTGAGCGAAGCTTGCCACCGAGGCAATGACTGCGATCAGGGTGAACAAAAATCTTTTTGCTATTGAAGTATATTTCATAAGGCTTGATTTTTAAGGCTTGAATTTTGGTTGAGTTTTTCATCCATTGGCAGATTGCTCATGCGTTCAATAAATTTCTTGTCTGCTGTAAAAACCCACCAGAGCAAAACCAAAAAGAACAGAAAGAAAATGACGAACGAGATCACCGGCCAGATGGAAATGTTGTCTATGTTTTGAAGAACGTTTTTGTACATCGTTAAAAAGTTTTATGGTTCAACATTATTTCTGTTCAGCAACTTTTTCTGCTTTAATGTCTTTGCCTAAGCGCTGCAAGTAAGAGATCAATGCAACGATTTCAGCATCACTTGCTGTTTCAATGCCATCGGCTTTTAGGCTGGCGGTAATTTCATCAGCTTGTTTTTGCAAGTCATCATTGGCAGTTTCTTCGTACCCTTCAGCATATGGAACTCCGATTTTGCGAAGCGCTTTGATCTTAGGCCCAGTTTGTGTTTTGTCAAGGGTCTGTTCAAACAACCACGGATACGATGGCATGATTGATCCGGTGGATACAGCATCAGGT
>DPLR01000266.1 GCA_003541895.1 Cytophagales bacterium
GGTCTCGGGCTCGGTGCTGGTGATCTCATGTTCTTTCCTGATTCGAGCGACTTCACGCTGAAAGATATTATTCATAATCTTCAATTTTTGAAACCCGTTTCAAGTTTCCGGTCCAAATATGATTACGACAATAATCTCTACATCATTGCTGGCGAAGTTGTCTCGCGGGTTACCGGAAAAAGCTGGGATGAGTTTGTAGAAGAGCGAATCATTCATCCTTTGGGAATGACCAACACGGCCGCATCGTACGATCGATTAAAGAATAAATCGAATGTGATTGATGGACACGCACCTGTGGATGGAAAAGTTCAAGTCATTGCAAGAAGTTCCGTGGCCGTTGGTCATCCGGCCGGAGGAATTAATTCAAGTATTGCCGATCTGAGCAAGTGGGTTTTACTTCAACTTAATCACGGAAAATATGGAGACAATCTTTCGAAAAAATTATTTTCTGAAAACGTGCACGAAGAAATGTGGACTCCGCAAACAATTATTCCCATTCGAAACCCCGGTACTTACAACACGCACTTCGGTGCCTACGGATTAGGCTTTTTTATTTTGGATGAGAAAGGATATAAAGTGGCAACGCATACCGGTGGCCTTGAAGGAATGGTTACACAAGTCACGATCATACCAGAGTTGAATTTAGGAATAATCGTATTGACCAATCAACAAGAAGGTGGCGCATTCGCCTCGATTACTAATCAAATAAAAGATAGCTATTTGGGAATTAAAGGAACCGATCGCGTGACAGAATATGCTGCCCGGAGAAGCCAAGGCTTGACACACGCTAAACATTTAACCGATTCGATCTGGAATCAAGTTGAAATCACCGGTAAGTCAGGAACAAAAATCGAATCGACTATTTTTATTGGCACGTATACCGATCCTTGGTTGGGCGATGCGATTGTTTCTATGAAAAATGGCAAGCTTTGGTTCACGTCAAAACGCTCGCGCCAGCTGACTGGCGAAATGTTTGCGTTGACCGCCAACACGTTCGTCATAAAATGGAACAACCGAAGCATGGATGCGGATGCATTTGCGGTTTTTTCTATCGATGAAACCGGAAAAGCGTCAGGCATTACTATGAAAGCCATTTCACCGCTCACCGACTTCAGTTATGATTTCCACGATTTGAATTTCAGACGGAGTAAGTAGAATGATCTAAAGGACGAAACCAATAATTTCGGGGTTTTGATATTTCATTCTAATCCTTACTTTTGTGGGCTTCAAATGAAAACAAAATCACTACAACGCGCTATTCTACTCGCTTCAGGCATTTGTGCCGTGATGGTGATTTTGCTTTCGCAGTCTTTTTATCAATCGGCTGAACAATCGCTAAAATTCAAGACTGAAAAATCAAAAGATCAGAAAGAAGTGGCTATTCATGCTCCTTCGGATGTAACTGCTCAAGGTCAGTCAGTCGAATTAAATACGGTTCAGCCTCCACTTCAAGAAGAACTTGTTTTAAGTGACAATAAAAATGATGTTTTAGTCTTTGTTAAAAAGACAACACTCAATTTCTTTAAGACTTTGTTTCGGGTGTTCATATCACCTAACGCCCCCTGAATTTCCATCATTTTTTTTAAGTTAAGCGTTCAGTCGTTTGATACGATTGATCTTTCAATTTTGTAATCTTTCAATTTTCAAATTATATAGTTTATGCAAAACAAAGGAGTAGTAGTAGCGCTTACCATCGCGATTATGGCATTAAGTATTTACTTTCTGTCGTTTACGCTAGTGAGCAGAAAAGTACAACAAGAAGCAACCGCCTATGCCACCGATAAATTAGGCTCAGTTGATCTTGCTAAAAAACAGAATTATCTCGATTCGCTTTGGAACAAACCGGTGTATAATATTTTCGGAGCTGAGTTTACCTACAAAGAAGTAAAAGACAACGAGCTTAGTCTTGGTCTCGACCTTCAAGGTGGTATGCACGTGGTGCTGGAGATTTCTCCCATCGATATTGTGCGCGGCTTAAGTGACAACAATCAAGATCCTGCATTTCTGGCTGCCTTGCAGAAAGCAAAAGAGATGGAAAAAACAAGCAATGCCAATTTCACAGTATTGTTTTATAAAGCATTTAAAGAAGCAAACCCAAGCCGCAGCCTTGCTTCTGTGTTTGTATCAACCGCTAACAAAGACAAAGTTAAATTGACCGACAGCGATGAAGCTGTTTTAAAGTTTCTCGACAAAGAAATTAAAGAGTCAATCGATCGCTCTTATACTATCTTAAAAACACGCATCGATCAATTCGGTACATCGCAACCCAACATCCAGCAATTGCAAGGATCAGGAAGGATTCAAATTGAAATTCCAGGTGCTGATAACCCCCAACGTGTTCGTAAACTTTTGCAAAGCGCTGCGCGATTGGAGTTCTGGGAAATCGTTGAAACTTTTGATCCGCAACTCGGTCAATCCCTGATCGCGATCAACCAACTTCTGTTGAAAGAACAGAATGCAAAGAAAGCAAGTGTTACCACTAGCCAGACTAATACAGCAGTAAAGACCGATGCTAAGGCTGACACTACAAAATCAGCACTTGAAAAAGCACTTTCAAAAACTGGAAGCGATAGCACTGCAAAAAACTCGCTCGACTCATTGAAGTCAGCAACATCATCTGCTTTGTTTGCCTTGAGCACCCAACAAGGAGGTTTCATGTATGCTACAAAAGACACGGCCACCATCAACGCCATCTTTAAACGTGAAGACGTAAAAAATTTATTGCCTCGCAACGTGGGCATTTTCTGGGATGTGAAATCAGATCCAGATGTCACGAAAGGAATTGAAGATCTGCGATTGAATTTTGTTAACATCAGCCGCAGTGGTAAACCACTTCTGACAGGAGATGTTATCAACGATGCTCGCTCCGACTT
>DPLR01000399.1 GCA_003541895.1 Cytophagales bacterium
AATGCGCTACAGGCAATGATCTTGGTATATTGAAAACTCATCACCTGATAAAGAGTGCTTACATCACCATCCGGTATGGCTTTGACTCCCTATAAAACACAGAAATTAACTTTCATGACCACTGCTTGAACAGCCGCTAACCTATAGGATTATAATGATAACCAAAGGTGAGCTACTGATATTTGGCAAGCCTGGCCATGGTTTTCCAGCCACTCAAAATTTCTTTCGTGAGATGAATGATAAATGGAATATTTATCTGCGCTAAAATGACTTTTCGTTTTTAGGATAGCACTCTTTCTATCCTCAAGAATAGATGCTAGTTTTTCAAACGGATAATGACCCGATACGTATCCCACCATAAGCGCATCCTGCATAGCCCAGGCATAATCGCCGTTTACGAACCGAACCAAACCCTTCTGGCAGTAACAGGATAAAATGGGGTGGTCATTGTCAACTGGTTTGCATTCCACAAAAAGCCCGTCCTGATCACTGAGAACAGAATATTGCTCCCGTTTTAAATCAAAAAAAATATCTGGCATCTTGTCTGGATGCTTCTTATTAAAATTTGTAATTTTGGGTTCACGAATAACTTTGCCAAATCGAGCACAATCGAAACCATCAACTTCACCATTTTTTCGCAAGCGATTTTCAATGATCTCAACTAACATTTGGATAATAGTATCTTCATTTGCTGAATGCAAAATGAAGCTATCAGGAGGATGTTTTAGAAGCAGGTGCCATGCCTTTTTGATTACATTGCAAAGGAGTAAGATTGTTCGCTGAGGAATTGGTGGGTGAGGCAGTGTGAACTCTATACCTTGGGTAAAGAATCCTATAGCCATCAGCTTCTCCCTATGGGAAACATATCAAGGTGATGGCGCAAAATATCCAGAGCGCACAGTCGAGCGTGACTTAATGTCCAATATCGATATTGGCCAATAACACCAACAAGCAAACTATCATCTTCATGAACAATGACTCTGCTGCAGCCTGTTTTGTTGGCCTCTTTGGCAATTTGAGAAATGAAAACCTTCTGTGCCGATGGCGTCAGCCTTGCCGACTTTGCCTGTGATGAAATAGTAAAAAAATGCCATGTTGAAACATTGCCTTGTTTCGTGATTTCAACCTCATCAATTGATACTCCCTCATTTGTTACGGCAAAAGATGGGGTAAGCAGTCGTTGAACTTCTGCATAGAATGCTTTGCGTTCATCTTTACTCGGAGCACTATTGGCTCGATCACGCGCTTCTTTGTAAGGTGAGGCTACTTCAAGTGTATCCTTCACGACCTGGCGGTCATATTCATCAAGACCGTCAATATCAAAAACGAAGCTATTAATTTTCTGCCATGGCTTATTGGTTGCAGTTTCAAGCTGCAGGGACAAATGTAGAGAGTATTCGCGTTGATTCATAGTTAAGAGATCAATTATCGGAAAAGGAAAACTATCGATACTCTCTTTAAGAAAAGTCCTTCTTTCAGCGCCCATTCTAGAACTAGTCATCAACACATGATACCTAAACAGTTCTGAGTGAGTAATTAAATGAAGAAGAGCAATGATCAAATCTGCTGTTTTGCTACCATGAGCAGAAAACCCATAAAAGCTTTTACTGAACACAACCGCCTTACGTAGTACCCATGATTTAGGTAATAGTTGTGAACCTCCAGGTGATTCTGGTACGATAAGAAGTGGTGGCGCATATAGTTCAGGATTCCGCGACCGGTGAACAGTGGCATGCCTGAATTTAACAAACGAGGCTACATCAACAGAAAAACTGCCATTAAGCGGTGGTAAAAAATCGGGCAATCTACGCATAAACAAAACATCCTTCTCATCCATCTGGGGCTGTTCGGGCGATAGGTCATACCCTCTTTTCGAGTGCAATCCCTGGTTCCTCCAATACGATTCGACATCTGGCCAGCCCAATTCATTAAGTTTACGGAACACTTCCACATCAAGTGAAGTACCCACAGCGAGCGTTTTCAACAGCCAAGAATTTTCTATAACTGCTGACATAGATATCGCTTGGGCGGATTGATAATCAATACGTATCTGGCCCTTGTCATTCAATCGTTTTTCAAAATAGGGAGTAACAAAATGAAAATGATGATTGTCGACAGGCACTTTATTACGCGCAAAAAAAAGCATAAATGGCTGATTCATGCCAGGCCAAACTTCTGTATCTGAAAGATTTGAACCATTCAATATCCCCGTTATTTCGAGGCCACGTAATATCACATTAAAAGCACTGGTTCCGGCTTGACTCTGTTTGAGGAATATCCGTCCAGGTAATGCCATGGCGATAATGCCATTTGGTTTCGCCCATTGCGTTGATCGCCATAATAATGGCAGGTCGGGGTTGTTGTCAGGATTACTATATTTTTTTGCAACATCTTCAAGTCCACGATCTATGAGAATCTGGCGAGTCAAAGTAGTGAAAGCAAGACTATGGGCCTTATTCTCTTTCTTGGTTTCTTCATCGTCTCCTTTCAAACGAGTCCAAGGTGGGTTGCCGATGACCAGATCAAAACGGCTATTAAAATCTTTTGAAAGGTCCGGACGCAAGCTGCCCAAAACAAAACCTTTAGAATTCTGCTCCTCCTGCCGTCGATGATTATACAGTACTATGCCCTGAAGAGGCTTGGGGAATTTTAAACTCTTAGGAGGGCGAGGCGAACCGTTAAGCTCAATAGCCGTAATATACAGCGACAAAGCTGCCAAGCGCAGAGCTGCCTCACTGACATCGAAACCACAGAGCTGATTATAAAGAATTGATTGAATCGTTTTTGTATCAGGTCGTTTTCCTTCATGTTCCCACCGTGCGGCAACAAGCTTCCTGAATGCAAG
>DPLR01000287.1 GCA_003541895.1 Cytophagales bacterium
ATCTTTCTGTCGGTTGCTTTTCTGCTTTCTGCCAGTAAGTTCGCGCACTTGTTTTTCAATCTCAGCATCAACAGTACCAGTAAAAGCTACTGGATCAGTATTGAAAAATCCGTTCGAATCAAAAGACAAAACCGATTTTTGGACAACGCTTTTAAAGCAATCGTCAACGGGTATGTGGTGGGATTTCAGGGTAGCCGTAATCTTATCATAATACGCATCCTTCTTAGCAGGATCATCAATCAAAATGTCAATCTGTAGTCCTCGTCCGGAAATACTCCTGTATATGGCCAACGCAAATTTACCGAACAACATTTTCACGACCGGAAAAACTACTTCCACCAATGGTGCGCTCTCTAAATCAACATCAACCTTAACGATATTATTAATCAGTATAATGTCCTTTTTATCTACACCACCTTTCACCACAGACTGAGCAATAACCGATGGTCTGTGGTTCTTAAATTCCTGTAGTGCTGCTTTGTCTTTAATCTTCCTTGCCTCCGCAACCACAGTGCCATAAATCGAATTCATTAAAAAATCATTTACTATATCCTCGTACGATCTGGTCGTTGGATTGCTATCAGCACCCAAAAGATGCGGGAGGTATGATACACGAATATCAAACTCCGTAGGATCAACATTAATTTTTAATCTATCTGTCATAATTTTAATTTTTATACGTATGCCAAACTTGTCTCCCCGGAACACGCCCACGAAAGACCTCTTCCATCTCCCTTACCAAATTCGAGTACAACTGCTTTCCAAATGGAATCATATCATAGTGACTTTTCAGCCAGACAAATTCACCACGATACAGGATAATATCATTTAATAAATCAAGACCTTCACAGTTGGGCAACGGAATGCAATATTCAAGGTCACCGTAGCCTTCCATTATATCTGAACATGTAACAACAGACTGCTTTAAAAGCTGAATGCCTGTGTTCTCCAACATATCCACCTTCTCATTACTTCCAAATAGGGCGTTACATTGTTTTCCAAATTCAATCACAATCTGGTTTAGATGCCCATCACTGATCTGCAAATAATCCTTATACCGATGGCTCATCAAATGTCGGACATGCTGTTCGGACATCCAGCAGCAGTCTTCCACTGTAGCCGTTCTGATTGCGAGGCACATTTGGCCGTGAGAATTCACCGCTCTTGTTACTGTCATGCCCTTCTGGCTTATAAACCGTTTTATCATATTGATATGTTTATAATCAAATTCATACAAGCGGCAAGTGACTCTCAAATCTGCTAAGCAGACCTTTCAATCGATTTTCCGCCAGCTTAATTCTTCTATAGTTTTTCTTCGTTTGGGTAGTGAAGAACAGGCAATCAATAACTGAATAAAAAATTACTTCAATTTCCTTGGTTGACCGGAAGGCCAGATGCAACCCAGCCCGCTCCTCAACTGGAACAACACCGTAGTGGCTTAGATATCTGCCCGCAAGCCAGATACCGGGGTCACCATAATGCCAGTGGTACGTACTGAGATCGTACCCAAAAATCTTCCCAAATAATTCATCCGGATACCACTCGAAAAGAGCGTCTTTATTAACAAGATACTTTTCCTCGAATTCACGTCTCAATTTCTCACAGCGATATTCGAAGGATAAATCAAAGCTATGCCCAACGCGATCAAGATTGATAAGTAGATGCGTCTGGGTCACGTCATCGTTTTCATTCAAGCGGAAAGAGTATTTTGAAAATTCAAATTGCGGCATCACAAAAATATTTTTTGTAAAATTTTTAAAAAGGGAGAAGCGCATGCTCCTCCCCTTGACACAACTAGTAGACAATTGACTCTGGATCGCTGGTGAATTTTTTCAGCAGATCGAAATTCGCCTCCCTCTTCAACTTCCCCTTCTTTCTCTCTTCTCTCTGTTCGTCAGTGAGAATTGCGTTCGAAGTCAGCCTCAAAGCGAGTCTATGATGTTTGGCGTAAGCAGTCATGTCAGCCTCAGGCTGAACAAATTTTTCCGGGTGCGTATAACGTAATTTTTTAAAAAACTCGTATTTCGCAACGGTCATAATCAGTTCAGGAAGCAAAGCGACTTCAATGCTCTTTGCATTGGGGCCGACATTTGTAACTACCTCACCAGCGATCATAGCCTTCTTCTCCACCATCGATGGGAATGGATCAATACTCGGATCGAATTCAATTCCTAACTCGTTAAGTCTGCTTTTAAGCTTATCGAATTGAGTTTCGATAAACCTATCTGACTTAAGATTAAGTAGCTCCGCGTATTTTTGAGTCAACGTTAGGAGCTTGAATTTTAATTCAACATCCGCTACAATCCGGGAATCATCCATCAGAAACACACGCGTGTCAGCAGCATGGGACGATGATGACTTTGAAAGTCGAAGTGTCGCCAAATTGATTGTACCTATGTTCATGGTATTATCAATTTATGGTTACTGTGCTAGAGGGTTTATTCTGCAAAGCCGAAGGCAAACCTTCAATCAAATCACTCCTGCTTTGGTCGCTCGCTCCTCCATGCTTGACACGACATTCAAGCACATTTATCATACCGCGTTATGATATCGGAGTATCCACTGGCCAGTGGATGTTAGTTGTTACTGTTCATTTCCTGTGAGATATAATCGCGAAAAGCTTGTACTGTAAACTTCCAGCCTTTCTTCTTGAAGCCGAGCAATTGTTTACTCTCTGCAAGCTGATATACCAAATGCCTGTCACACTTTAACAAAGAGCAGATATCAGCGGTGTTCAAAATTTGATCATCACTAAGACTTCTTTTAGAATTCTCAGTTACGATCAAATTGCGTTCACGCAAAAACCTTTCAAGGCTATTATTATTATTGTTCACCTCGCGCTCCTTAATAAGTTCGTCTAATGTTGTCTTGCCCATCTGATTCTAAGAATTAATGTTTCAAAATTACAGGCACAGGACACGGTGTGAAATAGACAAAGTGGGTTAGTGAAATAAATCAGAAAGGCAAAAACGTAGGTTGAGTAAAATTCCTAATAACCCACTTTTTTCATTCGGGAATTATCTGCTCTCACCTATAATTATTGTTGGAAAAACAGAGAGGTGTTTTTTTTGAAATCAAAAAAATATGGCAAAAACAAGACTATTTATTAGACCTAATGCGGTAAACCTATTCGGAACAACATCGATTTACCTTCGATTTTCAGCAAATGACAAATCAATTGATTTCAGCACAAACGAAATGATCGAGCCACGTTTCTGGGACAGTCGTTTGCAGCAGGCAAAGAAATCATACAAAGGGCACAGCAGCTTAAACAACTTCTTGCAAAAATTCAAATCGGATGCCGATGACTTCAAGCGGCAACTTCAAATGAAAGGGATTGAACCTACGATTGAAAATTTCAAAGAGGAATACCTAAAACTGAAATCACCG
>DPLR01000534.1 GCA_003541895.1 Cytophagales bacterium
TAATTTTCTACCCATCAACCTAAACAGTTTAAAAAATGACACCCAAAAAAATCAACACGCTCTATTGGATCTTCACCAGTCTATTTGCACTTCTTATGATTTTTTCTGCCGTGGGCGGAATTCAACCTTCAGAGGATGCCATTAAGTTAGTTCACGATCAACTAGGTTACCCGGTTTATTTTATTCCCTTCATCAGTGTTGCAAAAATTATTGGCAGTATTGTCTTGTTAATTCCCGGATTGAACCGAATAAAAGAATGGGCTTATGCTGGATTATTCTTTGACCTGGTGGCTGCCGTTTATTCGGGCCTTGCCGTCAACGGTTTTGATCCACTAATGCTAACCTTAGCCGTTTGGTTTGGCACGGGAATTTTATCTTACTATTACTGGCACAAGAAGTAATTGATGCGGCCCTATTAAAATCATTACCCCATGATAAAACCAATTTACCCTTGTCTTTGGTTTGATGGCCAAGCCAAAGAAGCTGCGCAGTTTTATACATCGATTTTTAAGTCGACTATCACAAGTGAAAACCCAATGGTAGTAATATTTGAAATCTGCGGAAAGAAAATCATGGCGCTTAATGGTGGGCCGCAATTCAAAACTAATCCATCCATTTCCTTTTTTGTTACCTGCTCAACCGAACCAGAAGTCGATACAATTTGGAATGCGTTGTTGACCGATGGCAAAACGTTGATGCCATTGAACAATTATCCGTGGAGTAAAAAATACGGGTGGCTGCAAGACAGATTCGGAATGACCTGGCAAATCATGTTGAGCAACGAACCGATTCAGCAACCGGTGCTTACGCCTTCTTTCTTGTTTACAAAAGAAAGGTTTGGAAAAGGTGAAGAGGCGATCCATTTTTATACATCTGCGTTTGAGCATTCAAAAATTAATTTACTGCAGCATTATCCGAAAGAGGATAGCAATGCTGGGAAACTTTTGTATTCTGAATTTCAGCTCAACGATTATCCAATGATTGCGATGGATGGCCCCGGTGCGCATGAATACTCCTTCAATGAAGCTGTTTCGTTGGTAGTTGAGTGCGAAACCCAAAATGAAATTGATCAACTCTGGAATACGTTTACCAAAGAAGGTAAGGAAAGCATGTGCGGCTGGTGCCAGGATAAATTTGGCGTATGGTGGCAAATTGTTCCTTCAATTCTTAGTAAACTTATGAGTGACCCCACTCGAAGTCAACGAGTAATGCAAGCTTTTTTGAAAATGAAAAAGTTCAACATCCAGAAGCTGCTCGAAGCATAACTCAATCAATAATCAAATTACCAACATCAGTATAACCAATACAGCCCCCGCTAGAGTAAAATACAATCCTTTCTTAAAAACATCCGTTGATGGCATAAACATCCAGAAGGCTGATACAACGAAAAATAGAAGTGAAGCTCCGAAAAAAATATTGAGGAAAAAGAGTGGACTTCTTGTGTTGGCTTTATGAAGGTCAGTTAATTTTTCTAAAGCCGATGGCAGTTCTTTAGAAGTAACAGTGGCAATACCGGTGGACTTGTTGAAATTTCCTTGACGAAAATAGATGATACCATTTTCTTCTTTGTCGATTTTGAATTCGCGGATGCGTAGTTCACGCCCAATATCTTCGAGTTTCGTATCTGAAGGAATATTTATTGTTCTGACTTTATCGACCTTCATAAAGTCGGTAGAGCGAAAGATCATTAGCACACCACTTACAGCATAGATAGCCATAATGCCTGCTAGGAAAAAGCCGAGATAACGATGGTAAACACGCATAGATTGATTTTGAGTTTTCATTTTATAATAAGTCAGATTTTTTTGGGTTAGACAACTATGGCTTTGAAAATATTCCCGAATTAATAAAAAAAATAAGGCAATTAACAACTTGCCAATTGAAGCTTCAACTTTTGCTTTCACTACATCACGCTTTCAAATAAAAAAAGGGGGATAGAAATCCCCCTCTTAAAACACAAACTATAAAGAATGAACTATATCGGCTTTTCAATGTTTAGTTTAACCTTCTCTTTTCTAAAGAGTTTATTTATTTGGTCTTGCAAAGTTGATTCCGCCAAGGCTTGCAGTATTTTCATGTTCAGTCCCATGCCTTGCTCTTTCAGTTGAGTATCGGCCGACTCTTCATCTGCAATTAAGTTTCCTGCCTTGTCATATACTTTCAATTCTAGGCCAACGGTAGCTTCATAGCGCATGGATGAAAATAAAGCCGTGCAGTTAGTCTCCCAATTTTTAATGGTTAAAATCAGCAGCCGACCCTCCGACTTCTTAGGAAATTCCTTTACTAATGAATCTGGATCGGAATGAATACCTAAAATAATTTTATTAGGTGTCATGCCCTCTTTTGAAAGAGACTTACCGATCACCTCGGCAAATTCATAGCTTACCGATTTACCGCTGGCGGTCTGTATATTATAAACTCCGTTACGCCCGCACCAACTTGTCTTTTGCCCCAAGCGAACAACCTGATTACGCTGGTCCTGCACTACCAACAATATTGGCAATCCATGGTGGTAGCCCGGATTTACATTTACATTTTCAAAACTAATTTTCCTATTGACTGCGCAACTGCTAAACAAGAGCAGCACCGCCATCAGTACAAAACTGTTTATCGTTTTCATAGATAAATTATTTAATAGTTTAACACCACCGATGAATGCCGGTTCATTAATCAACGACATCCATAGTTTGAAATCTGGTGCAAGGAAGCTGCCACATGCCTACTGTGCAATGAGAGATGTCAGCGGAGCCGATGATGTCTATCGCTTTAATACCAATTCCTTGAAACGCTCCATACCCGAGCTAGCTTTCTCGGAGATGAAGTAAAGGTTAGGCAACGGATTTACTTCGGGGATTTTAGGATCAACTATATATTTCGGTATTTCGTTAGCAACATAATGGATGAGGCCCGCAGCCGGATAGACCACCATGGAAGTACCCACCACTAAAAAAATATCTGCTTTTGATGCATGCATTGCAGCTACTTCCATCATGGGTACCATCTCACCAAACCAAACAATGTTCGGGCGAAGCTGAGAGCCGAGCTCACACTTATCTCCGATATTTAATTCAGAACTTTCAATATCGTAAACCAACGAAGGATCAAGCGTGCTTCTCGATTCAAATAAACTACCATGCAGATGCAACACATGATTTGAGCCTGCCTGTTCATGGAGATTGTCAACATTTTGAGTAATCACAGTTACATCAAAATGATTTTGTAACTCCGCTAAAATTTCGTGACCTCTATTGGGTTTTGCACCGAGCGCACTCAACCTTCGCTGATTATAAAAATCCAAAACCATTTTTGGGTTGCGATGCCAAGCTTCAGGCGTAGCCACATCCTCTACACGATAACCTTCCCACAATCCACCTGAATCGCGAAAGGTAGCGAGGCCACTTTCTGCACTAATGCCAGCACCTGTAAGAACGACTAATTTTTTAGGCATGACTACTTCAGCTTCTTATCAAAAAAATCTTGAATGTTTTTGAAAACGATTACTCTGCTTTCGCGAGAATTAAGTGGTGTTTCACTTGGTAATTGAAAAATATCAACCGATACATTTTTATTTTTCAGTTTGGTAGTCAATTCAATTTTAGATGCTAATTGATCTTGACTTCCAATAAACAACACGGGTGATGACCATTTTCCAATGTCAGCCGCTCTCACTCTATCTTCTGATCCCGATCCATCATTAATTTGAATATTCACACCACCCTTAAACAAGTCAGAATAATTTGCCAGCATCTGTTCGGCTAAATTCCCTCCGTAGCCAAGACCAAAAACTCCAACTTTTGTTTTATCAACCTCGGGCAGGAGTTGCAGAAATTTCGCGGCAGCAACAATATCAAGTAATTCTTTTTTTGAATCGAATTTTGTTGATGACCGAAAATCTTTTCCATACCCTGAACTTCCGCGGTAGTTGATGGCAATTACAGCATAACCGAGACTAGCCAAATATTGGTTAAAAGCGTAGACGTCTGAGTACGTATCGTTTGAGTGAAATCCGGGCATCATTTGCTGCTGCGGGCCACCGTGGATAAACACCAACGGAATTCGTTTACCATTGAGCAGTCGGTCAATAAATAATTGTCCTCCGAGCGAGGTACCCTCAGAAGGAGGCACAGCAACAGCTTCAGGTTTAACAAAATAATTTGCCGGTAAAGGTTTGAAAGAGTTAACGGGGGTGTTGGTTTTTCTAAACTCATCAACTCTTGTCAACAAGCTCGTTGAACTCAATGATGTTCTAAAGCAATACAAATTTGCACCCACTGCAATTGGATCTGTTTCTATGCCGGCACCCTTTGTGATTTGACTGGTACTTTCGCCAGTAACTGCAGACTTCCAAATGTGCCTCCGTTCTACATCCTCTTTATTGGATGAATAATAAATATTTTGAGCATATGCGTCAAGAGTGTAGTTGTCAGTTTCGCCTTCGCCCGGAGCTACGTCTTTAAGATCAGATCCAT
>DPLR01000141.1 GCA_003541895.1 Cytophagales bacterium
GCCTGCAATCATGCACGACATTGCCAAACCTTTAACAAAACGATTTGACCCAAAAATAGGCTGGACATTTCATGGCCACGAAGACAAAGGTGCGCGAATGACCCCCGGAATTTTCAGACGATTGAAATTACCAATGAATGATAAAATGGAGTTCGTTCAAAAATTGGTACGACTTCATTTGCGCCCTATTTCGCTTGTGAAAGAGGTAACCGACTCAGCTATTAGAAGACTTTTATTTGAGGCGGGAAATGATGTGGATTCCTTGATGACTTTGTGCCGAGCCGATATCACTTCAAAAAATAACGAAAAGGTGGCGCGTTATCTGGCCAATTTTGAAAAGGTGCAGAGGAAGATGCTGGAACTTGAAGAAAGCGACAGGCTTAGGAATTTTCAGCCACCGGTTTCGGGCGATGAAATAATGAAAATGTTTAATTTACCTGCCAGCCGGATCATTGGTGACATCAAAGAAGAAATAAAAGAAGCCATCCTTGACGGCAAAATAAAAAACGAGAGAAACGAGGCACTCGATTTGCTAAATAAAATAGCTCGAGAAAAAGGATTGATAAACCAAAATGTAAACCAATAAATTCTATGAGAAAAAGCGTTTTCCTTGCGTTGCTACTATTTTTTAGTGTAGGCACCTTCGCGCAAAAAAAGAAAAAGAATGATAAAGCAGAACCCGCGAAACAAGAAACAGTGGTTCAGCAACCACAACAGCAGCAGCCAGTTGTTAAGGAAGAACCTAAGAAAGACACGGTTCCACAGATAAATCCGTTGGTCCAGCATTTTTATTATAAATATCAATTGGCCACCCAATGGGGCGACTCTGAGGTTGCTAAAAGCGCGCTTTATGATCTAATTATTCAAAATCCATCCAATGACTCGTTGGTGTTTCAATTAGCATACTATTATTTCCAAAGCCAGAAATATTTGTCTTCCGCTTTAATCTCTCAAGAATTATTAAAGCGCAATCCAAAAAATACTTCTGTGTTGGAGGTGGCCGCGATCAGCTACGAAAACCTGGGCGCCAATGACCGCGCACTTCAGAGCTATGAAAGCCTTTATCTGCTGCAAAATTCCCCCATGTCACTTTATAAAATGGCCACTTTGCAACTGCAGCTGAAGCGCTACAAGGAAAGCAGTACTTCGGTTGATATTTTGATGGCCAGCAAAGAAGCCGAAACCTTGAAGGTAACCTATACAGGGGCCGACAACAAGGCTAAAGAATATCCATTAAAAGTGGCTTTACTCAACATCAAAGGTGTGCTTTCACAAGAGCAAGGCGATAAAATTTCAGCGAAGAAATTTTTTGATATGGCGTTAGCACAGGCACCTGATTTTGTGCCAGCAAAAGATAATCTTTCAAAGTTGAAATAACGTGCAACCTTGGCGTTTTGCACGTGTCTTTATTTTCGAATAAAAGTGTTTGCAATATACGGCTCAACATAACGTAGATGAATTGGTTGATCGATGCCGCGGTGGCGATCGTCAGGCGTATCATCAATTATATAAACAATATAGCCGGGCTATGTACAATGCTGGCTATCGTATTGTGAATGATGCTGACGAAGCGAAAGATGTACTGCAAGATGCTTTCATCAGTGCATTTCATAATCTCGATTCATATAGAGGCGATGCGGCTTTTGGTGCTTGGCTGAAAAGGATTGTGGTAAACAAAGCGATAAATTTAGTTAGACGCAGAAGGTTTGAACGGCTCCCTGAAAATGAAGATTTCGACTTAATAGAGGAGACAATTGTAGATGGATTAGAGGGATACCCTTTTGAAGTTGAGAAAGTGCGGAGGGCTATTGAACAATTACCAGACGGGTATCGCGTTGTATTGTCGTTGTATTTATTGGAAGGCTACGACCATAGCGAAATAGCGGAGATATTAGGCATCACAGAATCTACTTCTAAATCGCAATTCAATCGGTCGAAAAAGAAATTAAAAGAAATCCTGGAGGGAGGTACACTATGAAAAATGATTCGTTGAAAGAGTTCATCAATAAAAACCGCGATGGTTTTGATGCCCACAATCCACCTGAAACTGCGTGGAAAAATATTGAATCAGCATTGCCAAAAAAATCAGAACAGATATTCTTGAACTCGTTGGTTTTTTGGCGTGCGGCAGCGATAGTATTGCTTGGAGTTTCAGTTTATTTATTCGTTGCAAAAAATAATTCAAAACCCGAAAAGCAAGATGTTGCCGCGCTTCAGGGATTCAATGACCTTGAGAGTTATTACAGTTCACTCATCTCAGAAAAAATGAATTTGGTGAATCGCTACCAAACACAAACCGGATTGAATGAAGATGAGATCACACAGAATTTAAAAAGACTGGAAGCGATGTATCAGGTTTTGAAAGAGGAATTGAAAAAAAGACCGACTGAAGATGTGCGCGATGCCCTCGTTTTGAATTTACTGGTGAGAATCGATTTGATTAACCAACAACTAAATAAACTCGATAGACCTGAGCAGAAGAGTATTTAGTAATCCATTTCTAATTCAAAATTTTCCTTTTTTGAATCGAGAAGCTTTCCTTCTTCGCATTTTAGAATTCGCGCAGGGAATTTTTTGATCAATCCATAACTGTGTGTAGCCATCAAAATGGCTGTGCCACTTCGGTTGATTTGTTGAAACACTTTCAAAATTCCGTTGGCCACTTCTGGGTCAAGGTTACCGGTAGGTTCATCGGCCATCAAAATCAAAGGCTCATTGAGTAATGCCCTTGCAATAACTACGCGCTGCTGTTCACCGCCCGAAA
>DPLR01000371.1 GCA_003541895.1 Cytophagales bacterium
CCTTTTCCTTCATCGCCCCATTGAAGGCCTAATAATACATCTACTTTCACTTTATAAAATTTGTGATTTTAAAATCTATTTCTTAACGATTTCGCTTTCAGATTTGATGATCTGAAAAATTGAATTAAGCTTTGTAATGATCAGCAACTTCTTCACACTCTCAGAAGGATTCATCAGATAAACTTCTCCCCCTTTATTTCTGAATTTGGTAAGAATCGTTATGAGTACGCCTATGCCACTACTATTAATATACCGTAACCCTCCAATGTCAATAATGCAGGTAAAAACTTTATGACTCATGGCTTCGTTTACCGCTGCAACTAATTGAGTGCCATTATCCTCACCTATCAAATCGCCACTGATTCTTAAGAATAGGTTATTGCTTTTTATCTCTTGAACAAAGTTCATGGTCTTTTATTTTCGCAATTTTCTTTCGTACAAGTTGCATACAAAATTAGTGAATGATGAAGTACATTAAAATGGAGCAACTCACCCGCGGTATTTTGAATGTTTTGGATGCGAGGATCGCAAAATTCAACTACTTTTTTACAATCCGTACAAATTAAATGATCGTGCTGCCGATATCCGTACGATTTCTCGTATTGTGCTAAGTTTTTTCCGAACTGATGTTTACTAACCAAATCGCATTCAACTAATAAATCTAAGGTATTATAGACTGTAGCGCGGCTAACACGGTAATTTTTGTTCTTCATGCTGATATAAAGCGACTCCACATCAAAATGACCTGTGCGTGAGTAAATCTCTTCAAGAATAGCATACCGCTCTGAGGTCTTACGCAACTCTTTTGTTTCGAGATATGCAGTGAAGATTTGACGAACCTCCTCGTATAGTTTTCCATTAAGTGGCATGATTGAGCAAATATAGTGATTGTACAAAGAGGAATCAGCGCACCAATTTTTGCAACCTTAGTTCACGGGCCATTTTAACAGCTTCAAAAGCATTGATCAATCCACCAGAGGAACTGAGTTGGCTAAATTCTACTTCTTTTTTGTCCCCTGGCTCGTGCACCTTAAGCCGATCAAATTTTCTTGTTGATTTAATCAAAATATCTTTCACCTCGAGCGCGGTAAATTCAGGGAAATACTCCATGAGCAAAGCAGCGACACCCGTTGTTGCAGGACAAGCCATGCTTGTTCCGCTTTCTTTTTTATATGAATTGTCAGGGGTTGTAGAATAAATCTCAACACCCGGGGAGAAAAAAGTGACTGATTTCTTTCCATAATTAGAGAATTCAGCAACAAAATCCTGATCAGCGCCCCATGATGATGCGCCAACTTCAATCCAATTTTTTGCTACTTTACCATTGAGGTAAACAGGCGATGGGTAATTTTTTGTGAGGTCATTATTGTCGCCATCATTGCCCGCGGCATGAATCAACAAAACTCCATTTTGCTCTGCATAAGCTACCGCTTTATCAACTGCAGCTTTCGCAGGAGAAAATCTTTTTCCAAAACTCATGTTGATGATTTGAGCGCCATTATCAACCGCATATAGGATTGCATTGGCAACATCCTTATCTCTTTCATCGCCATTGGGAATGGCTCTTACGACCATAATCTTCACATGATCCGCAATTCCTTGAATGCCAATAGTATTTTTTCTATTCCCTGCTATAATTCCAGCCACGTGAGTTCCGTGCAAAGCATCTGGACCTTTCACATCTTTATTACCATAGTTTTTTTCATACGGATCCTCGTAATGGTCGCCCACAATTTTTCGGGTATCAAATTCCGTATTGTAAGAATATTCAACAACGGTTTTAAAGTGATCAACTGCTTCTTTTAGATCATTCAAATATTCATCGAGACTGGCTTCATCGCCCACCTTGCTAAAAAGCTGAAGCACAAATCCTTTGGCGAATAATAAATTTGGATCACTGGTTTCAAATTTATTTACAGACTCCATTTTCAGCTCATCTGTTTTCAACAATGCTTTTAGAGTGTCTGCACTTTGCTTTAAATTTTTATAGAGACCAGAATATAATTTGTACTGCCTTTCACTATTTGTTTTGGCTTTACTGAATTTATCCTTCACTGACAAATACTGCTCGTATTCGACTTTTGACTTATGGGGTACTTTACCATCGGCAACATTTGCGAATTTTTTATTCAATCTTAAAAATTCCTGAGTAAGCTCGTCAGTGTCAACATCCACATTCCCGTTTTTGCCACCGATAAAATTCCAACCGTGAACGTCATCGATGTACCCGTTTTTGTCATCATCAATTCCGTTGTCTGGAATTTCCTTGGGGTTGGTCCAAATCATTCCTTTTAAATCTTCATGATCTGTGTCTATCCCAGAATCAATTACGGCCACAATTATTTCGCGCGAAGGTTGATCTTTTAATAGGGCATATGCTTTCTCAACGCTGAGGCCTTGTACTGAATCTTGTTGAGGGTCCAACAAATACCAGTCTAACGGTAATGCACTCTTTTTAGCTTGCGCCTGCGCAAGGCCTGAAATCAGAAGAAAAAGAATAAATACGTTCGCTTTTAATTTCATCTGCTCGATTAAATGTAAATGACTTGCAATATAATTGATGAAAAATTCATTAATGGAAAAGATCAAGACATAGCAATCCATTTCTCATTTGAATAAGATATGTTACAAAACCTTACATCAGCAATAATTTGAAAGTGTATAACAAAACGGCTTACCCAAAACAGACTTCCTTTGTATCAACAAATCAAAGCCATTGCCTATGTTTTACTTGTGCTGTATGTCGGTTGTGCTGTTCTACTCCATGTTTTTCGCAGTGGTAATGAGATTGCACGCACGGCTTAAAGTGCAGTAGTCAACCTCAGCTCTCACCCCACAATAAAAATTTTGGTAATTTTGACGTAAACGAAATTTTACGGTATGAAAAATTACCTGCCGTCTTTTGTGGCATGCCTTTGCTGGCTTTTTACAATAAATGTTAGCGCCCAAACGGGGATACCACGAATCATCATCAACTCGATGGGGCATTCCGCCAAGGTGCAGAATCTTTCCTTTACACCGGATGGCGAAAAAATCATTACTGTTTCGGAAGATAAAACTGCTCGTGTTTGGAATTTCAACACTGGCGAGATGCTTAAAAAATACGAATCGCAAATTGGCGATGGCTTTGATGGAATGCTTTATGCTTCGGCTGTTTCGCCTGACGGAAAATGGTTAGCCATTGGTGGATTGACCCCTACCAAAGACAATCAGGTTTATATAGCTGTGATCGATCTCGCCAAAAATTTGCAAGTGAGCACGATCGTTGGTCACACAGATGTAGTAAATAGCCTTGCCTTCTCTGGCGATGGAAAATATCTTTTGAGCTGCAGCGATGACGGAAATGTAAAAGTTTGGTCCACAAAAACCGTTCAGTTTGAAATGACTGCAAATATTCCTGCAGGCGGGCCGGCAAAATACATGGCAGTAAATCCTGTAACTAATGATGTGGCCGTAGTTGTTGAAGGCAAGAGCGAAATTCAAGTTTACAATTTAGTAGGCGTTGATAAAGGCGCAGTAAAAACAACCCCGCGCTTATTCAAAAAACATAGAGGCGAAGTAAACAAACTAGCTTATGCCGCTGATGGATCTTTTTTAGCGAGCAGTAGTTTCTCCAAAGAACTGATTTTGTGGCGTGCGGATGGATCTGTTGTAAAAGATTTTTCCGTTGAAAATAATATCAATGCCATTGCATTTTCTCCTGATGCAAAAATCATGGTTGCTCTTGATGAACGTGGTAAGGGAATGAGTTACGGGTTGCCAAGTGGCAATAAATTCACTGACTTTAGTGGTCACGACAACACGGTATTCGCTGCTGCTTTCTGTCCAACAGAAAATGGAAATTATGTGGTTGCCTCGGCTGGTGGAAATAATAATGAAATTTATTTGTGGAATCCGATCAACGGAAAAACAATTCGCAAAATCAGGGGAAAGGGAAGTGCCATTCAAGACATTGAATTTGGTGCAGGGCTAGAGCTTTTTATTTCCACTCAGGTCAATGGAAAACCCA
>DPLR01000250.1:0-2647 GCA_003541895.1 Cytophagales bacterium
GGAGACCCTAATGATAAAATAAAATAATAACCAATTAAAAAATGAGAACACTGTTAGTTGCGCTATTTTGTGGATTGATATTTACAGCTAATGCGCAGGACCACACCCAAAAAATAGGATATGCCGAATCGGATTATATTCTTAGCCAATTGCCTGAATTCAAGAAAATTGAAAGCGAGTTAAAAACGCATGGCGACCAACTAAAAAACCAAATTGACGCGAAGTATGCCGATTATCAATCTAAGTTAAAAGCATACCAGAATATGCCAGCTACAACTCCTGATCCTATTAAGGCAGACAAAGAAAGAGAGTTGGCATCACTTCAAGAAAATATTCAAAAATTCCAGCAAGATGCACAGTCATCATACCAAAAAAAGACAGCTGATTTGATGGATCCTATTTATAAGAAAATAGGAAAAGCAATTGAGGATGTGGCGAAAGAAAACGGATTCACTTTTATTATCAACCCAAACATTGCAAACGGTGGAGATATTCTTTTATTCAGTGATGAGAAATACAACATCTCTGACCTAGTGCTTAAAAAATTGGGTGTTACACCAACACCTACTACTACACCGGGAAAAACGAATTAATTTTAATCCTAAGGCAATGAAGCCGTCCTGAATGGACGGCTTTTGTTTTTCATTGAGTTACCCAGCGAAACTAATACCTTTGAATCACAGTTAAAGTTGCATGATTCGGTTACTCCTTATTTTTGGCATTGTCTATTTCATATTCAAAATAGTGGGCTCGCTGCTCCGCGCAGGTGCTGCTTCACAACAAAGCAGAAATTTTGAATCTCGAAGACCAGAAGGAAATATACACGTGGATAAAAATCCGATGAAACAAAAAAGAGGTGGGATAAAAGGCGGTGACTATGTTGACTATGAGGAGGTGAAATAATTGCTGCAATGGAATTCCCGTTTTACAAATATCAAGCTACCGGCAACGACTTCGTGATTGTCGATAATCGCGATGGGGCGTATTCATTCACTGAAGATCAGATCAAAAAAATATGTGATCGAAAATTCGGGATCGGAGCTGATGGTTTAATGCTCATCGAAAAACATCCATCACTTGATTTCAATTTGATTTACTACAATGCCGATGGCTCGCAAAGTCTCTGTGGCAATGGAAGCAGGGCTGCAGTGATGATGGCCTCAGCACTGAAGATGATCAACGGTAAAACCAAATTCAACGCCTACGATGGCCTTCACGAAGCCGAGCTTCTTGCCAATGGCAATATTCGCCTTCGCATGAATGACGTTACCGAAATAAAAAAAATTGATAACGACTATTTTTTGAATACAGGCTCGCCCCATTACATCAAGTGGGTAACAGATCTAAAAAATTATCCCGTCTTTGACGAAGGCCGAAAGATCAGGTACAGCGACTCTTTCAAACCGGGCGGCACAAATGTGAACTTCGTTGAGCAGCTTGGCCCCAATTCGATTTTTGTAAGAACGTATGAACGAGGGGTGGAAAATGAAACGCTCTCTTGCGGCACAGGCGTAACAGCGGCTGCATTGGCATCGGTTTTAAAGGAAAACTCCTCGCCTGTTTCAGTTAAGACATTGGGTGGCCAGCTCTCAGTTGAATTCAAGAGCAGACAGGATGGCTCTTTTACCGAAATTTTCCTCGTTGGCCCTGCCAAAAAAGTCTTCAAAGGTGCTTTGGAATTATAATTGCACCCTAAAAAACCTAATTTTGCCCCTCAATAAAAGTTAATCGTAGTCATTAGCTGTTAATTGAGATTTAGCAACAGTTAACCAAAACGACTAACTAATAATTGCCATCTATTAAAGAACAACAATGTTAAAGCTCATTGCCAAAATTTTCGGAACCAAATCGGAAAAAGATATTAAGCGGATGACTCCGCTGGTCGAACAAACTAAAAAAGAAGGAGAAAACTTAGTTTCCATTTCGAATGATGAATTGCGGGCCAAGACTGTTGAAGTTCAGCAGTACATCAATTCAAAACTGAAAAACATTGACGATGATATAGCAGCACTTCATCAACGCATTGCCGATCACACAGAGCTCGACATCAACGAAAAAGAATTTGTCTTTTCACAGATTGATAAAACTGAACTTGAGCGCAACAAAGAACTTGAAAAAGTATTGATGGAAGTTTTGCCGATGGCATTTGCCATTATCCGTGAAACTGCCAGAAGATTTAAAGAAAATGAATACCTCGAAGTTACAGCTACCGAGTTTGACAGACTATTGGCCGCAAAGCACGACAACGTAAAAATTGTTGGTGATAAAGCACATTGGCACAAGCAATGGATGGCAGCCGGAAATCTCATTACATGGGATATGGTTCACTACGATGTGCAGATCATTGGCGGTATTGCCTTGCACGAAGGCAAAGTTGCTGAGATGGCAACAGGCGAAGGAAAAACTTTGGTAGCAACTTTCCCTGCGTTTTTGAATGCACTGGCTAAACGCGGAGTACACATCGTAACCGTAAACGATTACCTCGCTAGACGCGATAGCGAATGGATGGGTCCTATTTTTCAGTTTCATGGGTTGAGCGTTGATTGCATCGACAGACACGAGCCCAATTCAATTGCACGAAGAGACGCTTACAAAGCAGATATCTGCTACGGAACAAATAATGAATTTGGTTTCGATTATCTGCGCG
>DPLR01000250.1:2892-11453 GCA_003541895.1 Cytophagales bacterium
CGATTATCTGCGCGACAATATGGCGCGTGATCCACAAGAACTCGTCCAACGAGGGCACCACTATGCCATGGTCGATGAAGTGGATAGTGTTTTGATCGATGAAGCACGAACTCCATTGATTATTTCTGGACCGATTCCGCGAGGCGATGAGCATGAGTTTTATGATTTGAAACCCCGCATCAATAAAGTAGTTGAGGCCCAGAAAAAATTAGTGAACCAATACTTGAATGACGCAAAAAAATTATTGGCCGATGGCAACGAAAAAGAAGGTGGGCTTCCGCTCTTCCGTGCTTACCGTGCTATGCCCAAGTACAAGCCGTTGATTAAAATGCTAAGTGAAACGGGCTACAAAGCCGTGCTGCAAAAAACAGAGAATTTTTATTTGCAAGACAATAAAAAGGAAATGCCGAATGCAGACGCCCCGTTGTATTTTGTAATAGATGAAAAAGACAATAGCGTTGAACTCACTGAAAAAGGAATTGATTTAATTACGGGCGAAGGAGAAGATCCAAAATTCTTCATCCTTCCTGAAATTGGGACCGAACTAAACAAAATCGAAAAAGACCCAACACACGATGAAACGAGCAAACTTCTGAGGAAAGAAGAATTGATCCGTGATTATAACACTAAGTCTCAGCGAATCCACAGTATCAATCAATTACTAAAAGCCTACACACTTTTTGAAAAAGATACCGAATACATAATCGTTGATGGCAAAGTAAAAATCGTTGATGAACAAACTGGCCGCGTGCTTGATGGAAGAAGATATTCAGATGGTTTGCACCAAGCGATTGAGGCCAAAGAAAATGTGAAGGTGGAAGATGCCACACAGACGTACGCCACCATCACTTTACAAAACTACTTCCGCATGTACCACAAACTAGCAGGTATGACCGGTACAGCGGAAACGGAAGCTGGTGAATTGTGGGACATCTATAAACTCGATGTTGTGGTAATTCCAACGAACAGGCCAGTAACAAGGGTTGACCATAATGATTTAGTTTACAAAACGGTTAGAGAAAAATTCACTGCCGTAATTGATGAAATAGTTAAGCTGACAAAAGAAGGAAGACCAGTGCTTGTTGGAACTACTTCCGTGGAAATATCCGAGCTTGTGAGCCGCATGCTCCAAATGAAAAAAATCAAGCACAACGTACTTAACGCCAAGCAACACCAACGCGAGGCAGAAATTGTAGCAGAAGCAGGAAAGCCAGGTACTGTAACAATTGCTACCAACATGGCGGGCCGTGGTACGGATATTAAACTTACACCAGAATCACGAGCGGCCGGTGGACTTGCCATTATTGGTACTGAACGACACGAGTCTCGAAGGGTAGACCGTCAGTTAAGAGGACGAAGCGGCCGTCAGGGCGACCCGGGTACATCAAGTTTCTATGTTTCACTTGAAGATAACTTGATGCGCTTGTTCATGCCAGAACGTATTGCACGCATCATGGATAGGTTGGGCTTGAAGGAAGGAGAGGTGATCCAGCATTCTATGGTCACCAACTCTATTGAGCGCGCTCAGAAAAAAGTAGAAGAAAACAACTTCGGTATCAGAAAGCGTTTGCTCGAGTACGATAACGTTATGAACTCGCAACGCGAGGTGATTTACAAACGAAGAAAGAACGCACTTTTTGGTGAGCGTCTTCAACTCGACATTCTTACCATGTTGTATGATACGTGTGACGATATCGTTGCCAATGCAAAGGCTGGCGATAATTTTGAAAACTTTAAGTTAAATGTACTCAGTACACTAGGGCTTGATTTTACTTTAACGGCAGAAGAGTTTGGTAAAACCGAACAATCGGTCTTGACTGAAAAATTGTACGATGAAGCACTAAAACATTATGAGCTAAAAAATAACGCGATCGCTCAAAAAGCAATGCCAATCATTGTAGACATCTACAAAACGCGGGGCGCTACTATTCAAGAAATTTTGGTTCCTTTCTCTGATGGCATAAAACAAATTGGAGTTGCAGCAGATTTGAAGAAATGCGTTAATACCAACAATGCCGAGTTGATCAAATCGATGGAGAAAATGATCACGCTTTCCATCATCGATCAAAATTGGAAAGAGCATTTGCGCGACAGGGATGATTTGAAGCAATCCGTACAAAATGCAGTGTATGAACAGAAAGATCCTCTATTGATCTATAAGTTCGAAGGATTTGAAGCTTTCAAAAGATTTATTTCTAAGGTGAACGAAGAGACGATTTCCTTTTTAATGAAGGCTGAAATTCCTGTTCAAGAACCTGATGAAGTGCATGAGGCACATACACAGAAAAGACAAAAATTGCGCGAACAAAAAGATGAGTCGCGTTCACTTTTACAAGGCGGAGGTCAACCTCAGCAGGCAACTCAAGAAGTGCAAGAGAAAGTAATGCCGGTAAAATCTGAAAAAATTGCCAACCGAAACGACAAGGTAAGTGTACAATATCCGGATGGGCGAGTGATGAAAGATGTGAAATACAAGAAAGTAGAAGACGATATTAAAAATGGCCGTTGTATTGTAATTGAAGGATGAGAAAAATGAATTCAGAATATAGTATTCAGAATAGAGAATGGCTTTGGGCTATTGCTAAATTCTGTGTTCTGAATTCGCTGCTGGTTATATTTTGGCTTCCCTCGCTGGCACAGAAAAATAAGCCTTACAGCGAAGATCTCTCAAAACTCAGGCCGAAGATTGAAGTTCAGCCAGAAACCAAAAAGACTGATTCCGCTCAATCTGTAAAAAAAGAAATTGTACCAACAAAAATGATTAACGCGAAGTTAGATGTTGTTTTAGACAGCATCGATCGTTTTAATCTTACCCGAAAATTTATTGACGGATTTACCATTCAAATTTATTCAGGGCAAAAACGCGATGATGCCATGAGTGCCATGAAAAAAATGCAAGAAGAAGTATCTTCTTTATCGGCTCGACTTAGATATGAACAGCCCAAGTTCAGGGTAACCGTAGGAAAATATTTTACACGACTGGAAGCGCAAAGTGATCTTCTACTATTAAAGAATGTATTCTCATCGGCAAGTTTAGTGCCCGAAAAAATTCCTTTGAAGTAACTACTTTGCTTTAATCGATTGATTCCAATTATAAACTTCATCTGAAATTTCAGTGAGAAGTTCAGGGGATTTCTCAAGCGCGTTCCCGATAACAATCAAATCCGCGCCAGCTTCTAGAGCTTTGATCGCTTTCTGCGGAGTATTAATCCCTCCTCCAACAATCAAAGGCACATCGATAGCGTTTCGCACAGCGTTGATCATTTTTTCACTAATTGGTCTTTCAGCACCACTGCCTGCATCGATATAAATTAATTTTAGCCCAAGCATTTCACCTGCCAGTGCAGTAGTTGCCGCGAGTGAATATTTGTCTTCCGGGATTGGAGTAGTATTACTGACGTAGGCAACTGAGGTTGTTTTGCCGGAGTTGATCAACATATACCCAGTAGGCATAACTTCAAGTTTGGTGCCTCTCAAAATCGGGGCAGCAATAACTTGCTGGCCAATTAGTAGATCAGGGTTTCTTCCTGAAATTAACGACAAAAATAAAATGGCGTCAGCGGTAGGTTCTATTTGCAATGTGCTTCCTGGAAATAAAACCACTGGCATTGAAACATTTTCTTTGATCGTTTTTATAATCGTGGCCATGTTAGAAGTTGTAATCAAACTTCCGCCAACAAATATATAATCAACACAATCTTCAGCCGCCAAACGAAGCAATGGCTCAAGTTGTGGTGTGTTCTCAACCTTGTCCGGGTCAATTAAAACAGCTATCGATTTTTTGCCTTCTCTTCTCCGTAAATTGAGCGACTCAAGAATTTTCATTTTTCTTGTTTCTGGTCTGTAAATATTCGGTGAGTTTATCTTTAGCTAAATCAAGCAGTAAAGCGGTTGCCGCATTTATCAGTTTGTCTCCCATTTTTGAAAGCATTGATTCTCCCTCTTCTACTGTTACAACTTCTTTCGGCTCGGTAATTACCACGGGTTTATTTTTCTTCTTTTTTTTCTTGCTCGATGAAAGTTGACTAACAACAACATACGTAAGGGCCAGAGCTCCGCCAACGATCAACGCATTCTTCAATATTTTTTCTGTTCCATCAGAAATGTTTTTTAGTTCTCGTTCCATTTCCTGACGATGGCGATGTGAAGTTTCTAATAATTTCTTACGTTCAGGATCTTGCGTTTCAAGGAGTTCCATACTACTTCGCTTTGTGTTTGAGTTGATTCTTCAAATGACTTTCAAGAAAGCGGCTGATGTTGTGTCTGAAAAAAATCAAGATAATTCCAATCAATGCATAACCAGCTGAAACAATCCAATATCCCGAATAGATGGAGTTCATTCTTTCTCCGAGGTAATTGGCCAAGCCAAAACTAAAGAAAACTAGAAAGAGCATGCCTAACAAAAAATACACTCCTACCATTAGTCCACGCGAAACAACTTTTATCAGTTCCTCACGAACCTCAAGCTTAAGTAAATCAACCTTGCTTTCTAAATAACCCGATAGACTGGCGATCAGGCTATCCAGTTTTAAAAATTTAAGGATGGTGTCTTTTATATCAATCATAACAGTGTGCCAATATAGTGATTTGAAATGCGACTTAAAACGAAACGCGAATGATGTTGATCACCAACGGCTAATGAATATTAATAGAATCGGAATTAAAAAAAAGGTCATCAGCAAATACATAAACCCCACAATTCTGTGCTTTAAAGTTAAACGGCCAATTCCGTTAGCAAGAGCAAATGGTATCAACTTCAATATTGGCGTTCGAAAAAAAATAATCACGCCAATAAAGTTGAAAAGGAAATGAGCAATGGCAATACTAATAGCTGCGTTTGAATTAAGGGTACTTGCCAGAAAAGCAGTAATAGTTGTGCCAATGTTGGCACCTAAAATAAAGGCTCCAGCCTGTTTAAGTTTGATAACCTTTTTGGCAACTAGCGGGACAACCAGAGATGTTGTAATTGTACTCGACCGGATTGCTGCAGTGGTAAGTAGTCCCCAGCCAAAAGATTTATATGGATTTTTGAAAAAGAATCTTCTGAATTTTGTTGACGAGCCATAGCCCAACGAGCTGGAAAATAGCCTCCTAAAAAAAAGTATCGAACCGAAGAGTAGGGTAATGGAAATTAGCCCCAGTATATAACCATTGCTTATGTGTTCTGAAATAAATTTTACGGGCCAACTTAAACTCGAGCCGAGTAGCTTAAAGTTGATAGAACTCTTAGCCATTGGCTCGTGAAAAAAATTGGTAGCAATAAATTGCGATAATGAAGAGAGCAAACCAAAGTTATACTCAAGAGGAAATAAAATTAGTACTGTAAGAATATTAAAAAAATCGTGGTAGGTGCCAGCAGCAATAGCTCTGCGGAATTCTTTTTTACGGTTGATAAAACTCAAAGAGACGATGGTGCTTGTAATGGTTGTACCAATGTTGGCTCCCATAATAATCGGCACAGCACCCGAAAGTGAAAGCGCACCTGATGCCACTAGGGCAACCGTTATTGATGTAGTTGCCGAGCTACTTTGAACAACGGCTGTAGTCAGCAAACCGATGAACAATCCTGCAAAAGGATTGGCTGTTGCCAGTAATACGAGATCTGTTAATGATCCCAATTGTGAGAGTGAAGAGATCATTAAATCAATCGAGAGCAGAAAAACGAATAGCCCGAAAAGAAAATAAACTCCATGGCGAATCAGGTTTCTCCACTGAAATTCCTTCGGAGAACTAGCTTGCAGGTCAGGGGTGATTTCCATGATTACCACAAAGATAGACATCAACTTGATGCCAGCAGCGCTGATAAGATTAATGAAATTATTTTTCCATTAATTCTTTTACGGCCATCCAAGCCATCAGCCCAGAACTAATGCGAAGAGCATCTTCGTCAATATCAAATGTTGGCGTATGAACGTAAGAAGTAATTCCTTTAGCGTCATTTCGTGTACCCAATCGATAAAATGAAGCCGGAATTTTTTGAGAATAGTAAGCGAAATCTTCAGAGCCCAGTGTAAGATCGATGTCAACAACATTTTCCTTGCCTACGTATTCTTCCGCAGCCAATCGAATTCTGCGGGTTAATTCTGAATTATTTTCGAGATAAGGATAACCTCTAGAAATTTGCACTTCGCATTTGCCACCCATACTTTCGGCCATTCCTTCGGCCATCTTTTTTATTTTCTGCAATCCTTCTTCGCGCCAGTTTTCATTCAGTGCACGAAACGTACCTGCGATATTTACTTCATTCGGTATAACGTTCGTTGCGCCTTCTGCGCTAATTTTTCCGAAGGTTAAAACCGTTGGTTGTTTAGGGCTTGCATTTCGACTAATGATTTGTTGCAATGCAATGATGATGTGTGATGCTATTACAACCGGGTCGACAGTTAACTCTGGCGCGGCTCCATGGCCTCCTTTACCAATCACACGCAGGTAGATTTCATCGCTGCTGGCCATGTACATACCTTCACGAAAACCAACTTTGCCAACGGGCACTAACGGCATAACGTGTTGTCCGATTATTCCTGATGGCTTGGGATCTTCTAATACGCCTTCATTGATCATCACGGAAGCACCCCCCGGATTTTTTTCCTCTCCGGGTTGAAAGATTAATTTGACCGACCCTTCAAACTCATTTTTCAACTCACTCAAGATTTTGGCTGTACCCAACAATGAAGATGTATGGACATCATGACCACAGGCATGCATCACACCCTGATTTTGAGATTTATACTCTACCTCATTTGCTTCTAGAATTGGTAGCGCATCCATGTCGGCACGCAAGGCAATAGTTTTCATTTTTGAATTCAATCCTTCAATCAAAACAACTACGCCCGTTCCTGCCACTCCCTCTACAGGCGACAACCCAAAACTCTTTAATTTTTCAACTACCGTCTTTGCCGTATTAAATTCTTTGTACGACAACTCAGGATGGGCGTGAAAATGCCTTCTCCATAAAATGACATCAGTCGAAATTTTTTCGGAAAGAGATTTTATTCGACTAAGGAGCATTTGATGTTATTTGTTTTGGTCTATCAATTTTGCCACAAGGCCGTCTACTGACTCTCCTTCGGCCTCAGCCTTAAAATTGCGGACAATGCGGTGGCGGAGAACAGCTTTCGCAACGGCTTGCACATCTTCTATATCGGGCGAATATTTTCCGTTTAATAAGGCATTGCACTTAGCCCCTAAAACTAAGTATTGCGATGCCCTAGGACCTGCTCCCCATTCTAAAAAATTATTCGCTAGTTGCGAATTACCTGGCCTAGTAGAAGCAACTAATTTCACTGCATATTCAATCACATTATCGGCTACTGGAACCCTGCGCACCAAGTGCTGGAATAAAATAATATCATCAGCGCTTAGAATTTGATTTACCGAAGCAAACTCATCGGTAGTTGTATTCTTTACAATTTTTAATTCTTGCTCGTACGTTGGGTAATCTAAAAAAATATTGAGCATGAATCGATCCAACTGCGCTTCTGGTAAAGGGTATGTTCCTTCTTGCTCAATCGGATTTTGCGTAGCCAAAACAAAAAATGGTTGCGGAAGAGAGTAACGATGCCCAGCAATGGTAACAGCATTTTCTTGCATTGCTTCGAGCAAAGCAGCTTGGGTTTTTGGGGGTGTGCGGTTAATCTCGTCAGCCAAGACGATGTTGGCAAATATGGGGCCTTTTACAAACTGAAAATTTCTTTCTTTGTCTAAAGTCTCCGCACCAACAATGTCAGATGGCATTAAGTCAGGTGTAAATTGTATACGCTTGAATTGTAAATCCAATACCTGAGAAATGGTTTGAACCAAAAGAGTTTTGGCAAGCCCCGGAACTCCAATAAGTAGTGCGTGGCTATGACAAAAAATGGCCGTAAGGGTAAGTCGGATTACTTCGTCTTGACCAACAATTACTTTGGCAATTTCTTTTTTTAAATCTTTAAATCCCTGGGCCAGTGCATCGGCAGCTTCAACATCGTTTACAAAATTTCTTGCCATTTGCTTAAATCTTTTAATGTGAAAATAACTTTTTACTGAAGGTGAGGCAAGAGAATTTTCCCTGCAAGAAAATTTATACCAGCGTCATTACTCCAAAATCTTGCAGTGATCGTAGGTTGAATCAATGTTGATAAAAACATCCTGGCGCGCCTTTATAAACCATTTATTGATGGCTTTGTCTTTCTTTTCAGCCAAAGCAGCAGATTGTATCCGATGCCAGTCGTCTGTAAGGTTCGCCAAGTGGGGTGATAGTTTTGCTTTAAAATAAATAATGCGTACCGCCTCTTTCTGTTCATCGGTTCTGTATTGCAAAGGAGGTGAGTATCTTCCCACCTTCATGGTATCGATCACAAAGTAAACAGCTGGGTCAAGCGTTTTATCAATCGCTACTTTCATACTGCCATCTGGATCGGTGAAAAAACCCGAATGCCCTTTTGTTAATTTATCATCAGAAAATAGTTTGGCTGCCTGCTCAAACTTGATGCTGTCTTTCATCAATTTTCTTCTTAAGCTATCCAAGAATTTTGTAGCCTTTTCTATATCATTCTGATTGGGCGAAGCCTTGATCAAAATAT
>DPLR01000489.1 GCA_003541895.1 Cytophagales bacterium
TTTTGGGAGGCAGAGAAAATTTCACTTTAATGGCAGATATCTGCCGTAAATGCAGCGATGCAGGTTTGGCGCTGTGCTGTCAGTGTCGCAAACTTGCAACCATCATTTTATCTGTGTTAGACAGCTTGGACATCTTGCAAAATTTTCAAATTTTGTCGAATAGTATATTTTGTTTTGTCAAAAGATGCCTGTAAAACCAGCTCAGAACTTTCATTTTTTCTGCCTATCTTATCATAGACACACAATCAAAAAATCTCTGGACTTCTGCCAAACCACATAAAAAATGGGTTATTATCATCTTAACATCTGCTAAGCGCCTTATCTATTTTCGCATCGATATGTTTTGCCAGTTTTCGGACAAAGGGCTCGACCAGCATCCCTGCAGGATAAAACGGCAAGATGAGCATATCAATCTCTTTGGCGTGATTTTGGTTCCAAGTTGCTTCTGGAAACCTGTGAACTGAATATTTTTTCTTGGTCAAGAAAACCGTGAGCCTTCCATCGTAGAAACTGGCTTGGTAACGAAAACAGGCTTTATCGTTCTGCTTCCATATCTCAGATTGTCTGGCCAGGGACGAATTTTTGGCGTGCCCGTTCTTGCCTACAGCTGATAGCACTTGCAGCGCCCAGATTTTCGTTCTGTTTTTCAATTCGCTGGACTTGTTTGCCAAGAAGTATTTCATTCCGTCGTTTGATAGCAACCGCAAGTTCTTCCAATGAAAGAGTATTTTTTCACCGAGGAATCTGGATTTGTCAAAGATGGAACGAGGGGGAAGTTTTGACCAATCGTATGTTTCCAGCATTGCCAAAAAGGCGACTTCATCACCGAGGCGTTTTAATTGTTGGGCTACCTCCAAAGCTATCGTTCCCCCCATGCAATAGCCGCAGAGGAGATAGGGACCCAACGGTTGAATCCTTTTGATATCGTGCAGATAAGCCTTTGCCATCTCCTCAATAGACAATAGTTGCTGCTTCCTATCCTCCAGGCCGCAAGACTGCAATCCATAGATGGGCCTATGGTTCGATAAATGTTTTGACAAATCTCGATAGATGAGGACGTTGCCTCCGGCCCCATGAACTAAGAAGAGAGCACAACCGGTTCCCGACGGCTTGATAGGCACCAAGGAGTGAAATTCACATTTTGCATCTCGGCTTGCGATCAAGCTGGCCATCTTTTCAATGGTCGGCGCTGTATAAAGAGTGCTGATCGCTATAGTTCTGCCAAATTCTTTCTCAATTTCGATAAAGAGAAGTAGCGCTAAGAACGAGTCCCCTCCCAAGTCATCGAAAAAATGATCTGTGGCCTGAATAGAGTTAATTTTCAACAAGCGTTTCCAAATCGCGAGAAGTTTCTCTTCATAACTCGTTAACGAAGCTCGGCATTTAAGATCCCGCTCCTTTTGTGGGATTCTATATTCCATGAGTTCCTTGCGGCTAATTTTTCCGTTAGAGTTTCTTGGCATTTCGGGAAGCACCACAAAATTAATCGGGATCATATGGGGTGGCAGGTTGGCTCTGAGGAACCTTTTCAGTTCGGTGACATCAATTTTCTTTTGTTCCTGTGTTGTTGTCAGAAAAGCTACGAGAACTTTCCTGTAATTGGCGCGGGTTTGTGGAACGACCACAACCTCTCTTATATTCGCGTTTTTTATAATAACAGCTTCAATCTCCCCAAGTTCAACTCGCATCCCCCTAATCTTGACCTGCTGGTCGCTTCTCCCGAGATACTCGATGCTCCCGTCTGATGAATACCGGGCGAAGTCTCCGGTTCGATAGAGTTTTCTGCCCCCATTATTGTCGAAGGGATTAGGCTGGAACTTGGCCGCAGTCAGGTTGGGATTATTCAGATAACCCTTGGCCACACAAGCATTGGAGACACATAATTCTCCGGTTTCTCCATCTGGGACCTTCTCTAAGCTCTCTGAATTAAGAATATAGACTTGGGTTTCAGGAATGGGCCGGCCAATGGAAACAACCTTGGATCCGTCCAATTGGGCTTCGGGAATATCAAAACTCGTAATAATACCGGTAGTTTCCGTCTGACCGAAAATGTTAACCACTTGGGCGGGATGGTGCAGTTGTTCTCTCCATTCCACAGGCAAATCGGGCAATAAGGGTTCACCGATGGTCACGATTCGTCTGAGTTTATTTCTTAAGAGTTCAACTCGTTCCTGCTCCGACAGGCTTTTGAGAGCAGCAATACAGGATCTCCAATGAGACGGTACGAAATCTACCAGTGTAACCTTCTCATCTCTTATTAGTCTGAAAAATTCAATCGGATTCTGAACGTCGGAAGAACTCGCAATAACTAACTTTAATCCATGGGAGAGAGCGGTAAAAATCTGCCGGACCGAAACCGCATAGGCGATTGAAGCCGATTGTAGATAAATATCCTCATCAAAAACAGGGAGGGCTTTAGGAACCAATTTGACGAAAGCCAGCAAGTTCGCATGGGTTACCATAACGCCTTTGGGATGGCCGGTGGATCCAGATGTGTAGATGACATAGGCAAGGCTATCTGGCCTAGCTTCGCTGAAAGAACAATTGGCTTTTTCGGTTTCAAGTGTTGAAACTACCCGGGTGACATCGATGGTTTCAACCTTGCTGGTGAGACTAAGAAAATGATTCCTGCGGCCGCTTAAAATTAGTAGAAGACCCGAATCCTCTATCATATCTTTCAATCTGTCCACGGGGCAGCTCAAATCAAGCGGCACATAAGCAGCCCCTATTCGGTGTATGGCCAGCAAGCTGACAATCGTCTCCAGAGACCGCTCAGCGCTAACACCAATGAGAATCTCTGAGGTTAAGCCTTTTTTTACCAGGAAGTTGGCGAGATGATTGCTCTTTTTATAAAGATCTGAATAGGTTAAGAGACTATTGCCAAATTTCACGGCTACGGCATCAGGTTTTGTTTCACAATTTTTGTCAAAGAGGTCGAGATAACTGGAAAGATTTGATTGATCCATATGATCTGCCTCAGTTTTAAAAGCAGACTTAAGTCGGTAAACCAATCTTTCTTGATGCAAATGTCTCATTAAGCTGCAAAAATCATGCAATGATCTTGCTTTAGAAAGGCCATTAAATTGTTTTAATTTCAAGTTGATAGCCAGAGGTTAGAATAATGGACTATGGTTAGGTGAGAATATTACATTTGATTAGGGAATTTTTTACAGTACAATTGAATCACTTGCTTTTCCGATAGCCACTATCACAAATTATCGGTTTTGGTGATACGTCGGATGGTATTTACATTATCCAA
>DPLR01000484.1:0-239 GCA_003541895.1 Cytophagales bacterium
ATTGCCCTACTTAAGCAAATTAGAGGGAACATTTACAAAATATGAGCTTAAACACATTGGCAACATGTCAAGCATTTACGGAATCCGCTTCTATGAATTACTTATGCAATGGAAAACTGCGGGCAAGCGTGAAATAGAAATTAACTGGCTAAAAAAACAATTTCAAATTGAAGATAAATATGCCGCGATTAAAGATTTAAAAAAATACGTCATAGACCCCGCCATAAAAGACATTAACG
>DPLR01000484.1:512-3277 GCA_003541895.1 Cytophagales bacterium
TAAGCTGGACACAACGCAAAACAGGGCGCAAAGTCACACATTTAATTTTTGAGTTTTCAGAAAAGAAAGCTCAAAAAGCAAAGCCAAAAAAAGAAAACAGTAAAGACAAGAACACCGCCGATCTGTTTCACGGTCTGACAGAAAAACAAATAGAGTTATTTAGCTCAAAACTAGCCCATGATTCAGAGTTTGGCAGTCGATACGCCAAAGTAGGCGAAGACATGAACGCTTTTTCACAACGAATTAGCCGCGAATTACAGGATATAGAAAAACAGCGTCTATACCTGCCTTATTTAAAAAAACTTGGCTTTAAGAATTCCGCTTAGGCGGTTAGGCGTTCCGCTTGGGTGGTGAGACACCCAAGACGGAACTAATCACAACCATGCAACGAGGGCATGACCATGACTACAGAAAATAATGATGTGCTGGTAGTTTGGAAACTAGACCGATTGTCCCGTTCTTTAAAAGATGTATTGCTCTTGATAGAAAAAGTTGAACAGGCCGGTGCAGGTTTTCGTAGTTTGACCGAAGTGATTGATACCACTTCACCCGCTGGGCGGATGATGATGCAAATGGTAGGGACTTTTGCAGAGTTTGAGCGTGCAATGTTGCGTGAACGGACACAGAATGGTCTTGATGCAGCACGAAAACAAGGGCGTGTCGGCGGTCGTCGTCCAAAACTCAAAAAGCATCAGCAAGAGGAAATCGTTAATCTGGTCAACTCTGGACAGAAAAACGCAGCAGATGCCGCAAGATTATTTAATGTCCATCCTGCTACCGTATCGCGTATTCTCCAGCGTGACAAAACTTCTTAACTAGGTTTTACGTTCCATTGCTCCCTAAACCCCAAATTCAACTCGTTATCATCGTCTGAAATCCTTTAACGGGGTTTATATTCCGAATTCCCTATCGACCCCTACAACAGATTGACTAAAAAATGGTCAGCTTCGCTTTTTGCTTTTTTCTTTTTGGCGTTTTTTCTACAAAAAGTTGGCTTAGAAAGTGCCAATTTTCTCCGAGAATGTCTTTTATGTTTTTTTAAATCTTTTAGCGCGCTAATTTATTTTTATTTTCATAGCTTTATAAGTCTATTAGACGACAAAAGCGGGGGCATTAGACGACAAAAGCGGGGGCATTAGACGACAAAAGCGGGGTCATTAAGACGACAAAAGCGGGGTATTAAACGATATATATATATTTGTCGTTTAATGTGCTATAATGCTTCAAGATTTAGATAAAAGGACAACTTCCATGAGTGATAAAAATCTAACAGTTTGTAAAGCTAACGCACTTATAGAAGCTAGTTATCGCTTAACACTAAACGAACAAAGGGTAATCTCTGCTTGTATTGCTCAAATTAATTCCGTTGCTCCTCTGCTAACAACTGATAAGTTTGAATTATCCGCTAAGGACTTCGCTAAATTGTTCAGCTTTTCAGAGAAAAGAGCATATGGAGAGTTACAGGACATAGCAAAAAGCCTTTATCAGCGTTCTTTAACAATCAATAATCCAGACCCCGCACAACCAAAGCTAAAAAAATTAGAGACTCGATGGATTAGCACTATCGGCTATATTCCAGAAGATGGAAAAATATTTCTACATTTCTCTCCGTACATATTGCCTTATTTAAGCGAATTAAAAGGACAGTTCACAAAGTATGAACTACATCAAATTAGCGGCATGAAGTGTATTTATGCCTATCGTCTGTATGAGTTGCTCATGCAATGGAAAAGGACAGGTAAACGAGAAATAGAAATTGACTGGCTAAAAAAACAATTTGAGCTTGATTCAAGTTATGACCGTATGTTTGATTTAAAAAAACGGGTGATTGACCCCGCCATAAAAGACATTAACGAACACTCAAACTACCAAGTAAGCTGGACACAACGCAAAACAGGTCGCAAAGTTACGCATTTGATTTTTGAGTTTTCAGAAAAGAAAGAGAAGAAAGCCGAAAAAGCAAAGCCAAAAAAAGAAAACAGTAAAGACAAAAACACCGCCGATCTGTTTCACGGTTTGACAGAAAAACAAATAGAGTTATTTAGTTCAAAACTAGCTAATGATTCAGAGTTTGGCAGTCGATACGCCAAAATAGGCGAAGACATGAACTCATTTTTAAAACGAATTAGCTGTAGTTTCTTGATTTCATAATCGCTATTTCTTGCACTTATCCGTCATTTTCATCTCAGATTAACTGACTCTATAAATTCAGTTTTTCTCACATTAATTGCACCTGGCTTTTAGTCTGCTCACATTAAGCGATTTTATCTCTTGGAATTTCTCACTTTAATTGATTCTATCCAATTTATAAAATGAGGTTTTACTATCCACTCAAGTAGCAATCTAAAATTTTGGGGAAGTCCGCAGATAATTTTATCGGAAGCGACCATTCAGGTTTGACTTAACAGATATTCAGTAAAATATACTTAACTCATTTCAAGAAAATGAAATGGATTAGATAAGCTTACTGAACTCCATTGCTAGGTCATAAAAATCAGTCTGTAAAAAAACGAAAACGGACCGTCAGAATCGAAGGTTAACTTAAAATTTGAATTGAGCCATTTTACACAAACCAGACAGTGAATATGGAGTGAACTTTGGCTAAGTGCAAGAAAAACCGATTATGAAATCAAGAAACTACACCTAGCCTATATACCAACAATTATGCATAAAATCATGCGATAATTTTTGTAACAATCAATATGTCAATACTGAAGAAAGGAAAAATACTTTTTTTCATTCCGTTTTAACTGCCTTAAAGAAAC
>DPLR01000131.1 GCA_003541895.1 Cytophagales bacterium
ATTATTTTCAAAAGGGTCTTCAAAGTCTCAATCGCGTTTCAAAGAAAGAAAAAATAAAATCGATCATTGATTTTACGAAAAACATTATTCGCAGAGAATCCTGATCTACTCTAAGAGTTTTTAATTTTTACACTGCAGCCAATAGCTTTTGTTTTTGGAGTTGCAACTTCGCGGTCGTTCAGTAAATCATTGACCGCCTCTTCAACGTAATGATTAGAAGCTCTTGCTCCATCGCGGCTGTTGTTATCAATAGCTCCGATGTATGCCACCTTTAGCACGGCATTTTTTTTATTTAACACAAAGACATGTGGAGTGTTAGTTGGATTGAATCTCTTAACAACTTCTTGGGATTCATCATATAAGTATGGGAAATCATAACTGTGCTCTTTGGCTTGTTTTTGCATCTCAGCATAGGATTCCTCTTCAACAATTTCCGCTGAATTGGGGTTGATCAGAATGACCGGAAAATTTTGGGGTGCAAATTTTTTATTCAACTCGATGATTCTCGCATTGTATGCTTTTGAAACAGGGCAAGTATTGCAATCAAAAATGATTATAAAACCTTTCGCATTTGGGTAATCCGAAAGCGATATCATTTTTCCATCTACGTTTTTCAGTTTGAAGTCAGAAACAACCTCGCCTATATCATACCCTTTTTTTGGCAGCGAATTTGAAAAGATAATTAGCGAAAGAACGAGCATTATTGATTTCATAACTAAAATTTTTTAATCTTCTATTCTAATTTTAAATGGAATTGATTTAGCTGGGTGTTCCGAATAAACCCTTACCGTTGCAATTTTTTCTATCACATCTAGGCCTTCAGTCACCTCACCGAAAACAGTGTATTGTTGATCTAAAGACATCTCGCCACCAATGGTTGTATATATTTTCTTTTGCTCATCAGGTAATTTCAAACCAAGATTTTTTGCGGTTTCATCGTAATCCCAAGCGGCATATTGGGCTCCATGAACAATGTAGAACTCTGTTGATGATGATTCTTTCCCCGGATTGTTTTCATCTAATCTGGCCATGCCCAATGCTCCCTTTTTGTGATAGAATTTTGGATTGAATTCAGCAGGGATTGTGTAGTCCAATTTTTTCATCGGCACCCCTCCTTGCACTACAAATTTTTCAACCACACGGTAAAATTCTGGTTGATCATAGTAACCATCCTTAATCAGTTTAATAAAGTTAGCACGGTGCAAGGGCGTTTCATCATACAATAGGAGTTTGATGTTTCCATAATCGGTTTCAATAACAACATGCTTTTCTGGATTCTGCTTGCCATATTCGGTAAGTACATTTCTTTTGTTTTCGTTCGTAATTAAAACGGTTTCTTTTTTGCCACAACTGCTTAGCAGCAAAATGAAAATGGAAACGGATTGAAGAAGATTTAAAAATGACCTCATGAAATTATTTATTCAGATATTTCAGCTATAGTTTTATTAAGCAGGCTTTCATCCAATTCTCCTTCAATCAATTTTCTTTTCCCATTAGCGTTGTTCAAAATTAGCGTTGTGGGTAGCGCTCCCGACCAATTTTTGTCAATTTTATCAATCCAATTATTAGGGTTCTCTTCGGCAAGAATAACAACCTTAGATTCAATTTTTTTTCGATCGATAAATCTTTTCACTTTTTCGGGATTTGGATCTAAGTCGTAATCCATGCTAACCAATATAACTTTCACATTTTTATTTTCAGCATTTAGTTTTTCGAATAAGGGCATTTCTTTCACACAAGGAGCACACCACGTTGCCCAAAAATTAATCACCTTTATCTTTTCGCCCTCGTTAATTATCTTCTGAAGTTGGGGCATCCTTATAAGCTCTTGGCCTTTTACAGTTGAGCTATAGAGAATAAACACCGATAGAAAAATGGATCTAATCATGCTGAATGTTCGGTAAATTATTGACCATTTTAAAACCTCGTAGAAAAATTATTCTATTGATTTTGAAAGTGTAAGAATGAGATTAGAAATTTAGTAAAACAGTAAATTTCAAGAAGTTAGAAATCTAAAGAAATGTTGTCCACAAAAAGGATGATTTATCAACATTAACCAAATGTTTACATATAACTAATTGTTTAATAGATAATTACATCCTTTTTGATTAATCACTTCTTTGTGGACAACTAACCTGGGTTGAGAAATCGTTCCTAAAAGGGGTATCTTTCTAAAAGTCAGAAAATCAATAATGTACAGATATTTGATTAAAGAAATTCAAGGCTTATGACAGATAGAGTAACCAGGCTTTTCGGCATAGAATATCCTATAATTCAGGCAGGAATGGTTTGGTGTAGTGGTTGGCGGTTAGCGTCAGCTGTTAGCAATGCAGGTGGTTTGGGTTTGATAGGTGCGGGATCAATGCATCCAGAAATATTTCGTGAACATATTTTGAAATGTAAATCTGCAACGCAAAAACCTTTTGGAGTAAATATCCCGCTCCTTTACCCCGAAATAAATAAGCTAATTCAAATTGTGATTGACTGTAATATTAAAATTGTTTTCACCTCTGCGGGAAACCCTAACACATGGACTTCTATTTTGAAAGAGAAAGGCATTACGGTAGTTCACGTTGTCTCTAGCGTAAAGTTTGCAAGAAAGTCAGTTGAGGCTGGAGTAGACGCGGTGGTTGCCGAAGGGGTTGAGGCGGGTGGTCATAATGGAAGGGAAGAGACAACTACACTTTGTCTTGTTCCGATGGTACGCGATGCTGTTTCGGTGCCGGTTATTGCTGCTGGTGGAATTGCCACGGGAAGGGCCATGTTGGCTGCAGAAGCCTTGGGGGCAGATGGTGTTCAAATCGGGACGCGTTTTGCGGCAAGCGAGGAATCTTCAGCCCATGAAAATTTTAAAAGAAGGTTACTTCAACTTGGCGAGGGAGAAACTATTTTGACAATGAAAAACCTGACCCCTGTTCGGTTGATTAAAAATGAGTTTTATCAAAAGATTTCAGCAGCAGAAAATGAGGGAGCTTCATTAGAAGAGTTGAAAAATATTTTAGGAAAGGGTCGGGCAAAAAAAGGAATTTTTGAGGGAGATCTTAATGAGGGCGAATTAGAAATTGGTCAAGGAGCTTCCTTCATTAAGGAAATAAAATCGGCTAAGGAAATCTTGTTGGAAATTTGGAACGAGTACGTAGAGACTAAGAGAAAGATCATCAATACTTAAGATGCGATTGCCAAGCTATTTAAAGCAGGCATCTCAAGTTCAGCAACTGGCTCTCTTTGAACTTTAAAAATATTCTCGTACCACGACAAGTAATGATTGTATTGAACACAGTCTGCTAAAATTAAATCTTCGCGCTTGATTTTTATTATAAGTTGCTGGTCAATGGTCTGTTTGATTTTCTTTTTTTGCTCCAAAGGCAAAGAAGAAATTCTAATGAAGCTTATCCCTCGGTAACTTTCTTCGGCTGCCAGCATATCTTTTATTTCTGATTTATCGTATTTACTTTTTCGAAGTAACCAAGAAATGTTTTTGCATTAAATTAGAAGAATCTTAAAATCGATAAAATGCTTTCAAATCAAGGTCAAAGGTTTTCTCTGCCGACAAATTCCATCTACCTAAATTGCTCGTATATGTCTCCTTTGCTAAAAAATGTTGAAAAGGCTGGCATTGGGGGGATTATACGCAAAAGAAATCCAGCGGCAATTCCCCCATCCGATTTCTTTGGAGATTCAGAGAAGTTAAGAGACGAATACGCCAAACTGATCGGAGCAAAAGAGTCAAAGCGCATAGCTATTATTTGTTCAACTTCCTATGGCTTGGCCAATGTAGCGCACAACGTTAAAGTAGATTCATCCCATACTATTGTTCTGGCATCAGAACAGTTTCCAAGCAATGTATATCCATGGATGCGTCTTCACGAGGAAAAGAAAGTGAAACTGAAATTTATTGAGCCACCAACTAGTTTAATTGATCGTGGCAAGGTCTGGAATCAAAGGTTACTGGAAGCAATTGATAAGAATACAAGAATCGTTGCGCTAGGAAATGTGCATTGGGCCGATGGGACCAGATTTGATTTGATGGAAATCAGGAAGCGAACTCGTGATGTTGGAGCTCTTCTTATTATAGACGGAACTCAAAGTGTTGGTGCCTTGCCATTTAATGTCTCAAAAATTCAGCCCGATGCTCTCATCTGTGCTGGCTACAAATGGTTGCTTGGCCCCTACTCCTTCGGGCTGGCTTATTATGGCGAATACTTTGATCACGGAAAGCCAATCGAAGAAAATTGGATCAATAGAAAAGAAAGTGAGAATTTCTCAGCACTCGTAAATTACAAAAGCAGTTATCAAGAAGGCGCGTTGCGCTATGAAGTAGGAGAGCACAGCAACTT
>DPLR01000311.1 GCA_003541895.1 Cytophagales bacterium
ATGGGTTTAAAGTGAAAACAGATGTTTATAAATATAATTCCAACTTCGGTACCCCTGAAGTTGCTGATGATACTCAGTTGTTTTCTCAGTTCGTTATAGAAATGGACATCGACCGAAAGGCGGTCGGGCTGTTTCTAAAAATTTTCCTCGGCATGTACTTTGCCTTTTTGATTGCGTTAGTCAGTTTTCTTTCGGATACGAATGAATTAGAACCTCGCTTCGGCCTACCTGTGGGTGGTTTGTTTGCAGCTGTAGGTAATAAATATATAATCGATTCACTTTTGCCAGAGTCTCCGCAATTTAGTTTGGTGGATATACTTCACAGTCTAACATTCCTCGGTATTTTCGGAATCCTCACCGTTTCAGCAATCGCATTGAAGTTGCACAACAATGACCAAATTGTTAAGGCCCATCGATTGAATAAAGTTGGCGCGGTAATCGTAATAATAGGTTACATCATAAGTAACATCTATTATATTATTAATGCATAGAATTCATTAGGCTTGAGTTAATTCAAGTGCCCGTGGTAGCGCAATTCTTTCTCGCGCTCGCTTTCTTCTTTCTCGCGTTTGATGCGCACTTTTGCAGGTGGGCCAACCATGATAGGAACATTCTCCACTTCAACATTGGCTAACTCAAGACCATACATTTCTTCTGTAGAGAGCGAGTGTTTTTTGATGAAGCGATACCCTTGAATTACCAAATTGTCAAAGGTTGAGATTTCACTGTCAACGGATGCTAACGAATGCAGAATTACAAATTTGAAATCGGCTGGCAAGCTGTGGCGCTGCAATGAATCATAATGGCTGGTAAGATCAATCTCAGAAGTCTCGGCCATATCGTGTAAAATTTTATTGAACAATAAGTTTACACGGTGATCAGCCTTGAACCCTAATTTTATTCGAATGAAAAAGCATTTCTTGGGTATAATGGTATCAACCGAATATTTTGAAGTGTAGGGGCTATCAACGGTGTCAACATGCACAAACCAATAGACATCGGCACGCTTGGGCTTCTTTTTAAAAATGGAATAGATAATGTTTGAATCGATGTACCTCTTGCTGTCAGCAACAGCCATGTACACTAGATTGGTGGATTCTTTAGGAACAGAGTTATCGTTTTGCAAATCCTGAATAAGAGGAACGTAATGTTTTAAATCCACGAACTCGGTGTGGCGATCGCGCAGGTGTCTTGCTTTCAACAAGACAAACATCATCATAAAGAAGATCACCGCGATCGAGTAAGTAAACCAACCACCTTGTTCAAATTTGTGGAAGTTCGAAACAAGGAATAAAAATTCGAGCGAGAAGAAAACAACGGCAATACCTAGAGTACGTATACGGGAGTGCTTCGCAGTACTGAAATAGAAAACAAGAAGAGTTGTGGTCATCAACATATTCAAGATGATAGCCAACCCATACGCGCCTTCCATAGCCGATGATCCTTTGAAAATGTAAACCACGGCAATGGTTCCGATCATTAAAATCCAATTGATTGCAGGTACATAAATCTGACCTTTCTGTTGGCTTGGGTAGCGCACTCTTGTGCTTGGCCATAATTTCAATTTCATGGCCTCATTTACCAATGTGAATGTACCTGAGATTAACGCCTGGCTGGCAATGACCGCGGCCATGGTGGCAATGACGATACTAAAAATCAAAAATTGTTCAGGTACGAGGGCATAGAATGGAATTTTTCCTCCTAAAGTGTGGCCCTGTTCAGATAACAGCCATGCTGCCTGACCAAAATAATTTAAGATCAAAGCGATTTTAACAAAGCCCCAACCCACGCGAATGTTTCCTTTTCCACAATGGCCCAAGTCAGAATACAGCGCTTCAGCCCCTGTGGTACAGAGAAAGACTTCACCCAATAACCAGAAACCGTCAGGGTATTTGATTAAAAGATCCCACGCATAAATTGGGTTGATTGCTTTCAAAACGGTGAGGTTGTCTAGCACCTGCACTAACCCCAAGCCTCCAATCATTACAAACCAAATCAACATGATTGGCCCAAAAGTCTTTCCAACAATGTTGGTTCCGAATTGCTGAAAGAAAAAAAGCAGCACTAAAATTCCGATGGCAATGGGCACCACAGGAAAATTCGGATAATTAAGGGTGGCACCTTCTATTGCTGAAGTAATACTGATAGCGGGTGTAATAAATCCGTCAGCAATGAGAGACGCACAGCCTATGATTGCCGGGAAAATTACCCAAGCTGCTTTGTATCTGCGTACAAGTGCGTACAAGGCAAAAATACCACCCTCACCTTTGTTGTCAGCATTCAGTGCTAGATAAATGTATTTGAATGATGTAAGCAGTGTCAGCGTCCAGAACACGCAACTCACTCCCCCCAGCACAAGGTCTTCTGAAATTTGCCGTGTGCCTATAATGGCTTTAAATACATATAACGGTGAGGTGCCTATGTCACCGTAAATGATGCCTAGCGATACTAAAACACCGGCTGCAGTAAGTCTGATTGTGCGTGAGTCGTGAACTTGTCCCATATACTTCAATTAATTGACGAAACAATCCGCCAATCATTCGTTAACACTTGAAAATCTAAATTGGTAAAATGGCAATAGGGGGGCATGGATAGTGCCTATCAGGCAAACGGTCGCAAATTTAAGCTAACGGCAATGATTATTGATAGTAAAAAAAGAATATTTTGAGCAGGATAAATACATGACTCCTTTTAACTTGCATCATCAATAAACAACAACTTATGGTCAAAAATCTATTGTCTCTTATCGTAATTGCGCTGTTTTTTGCCTCTTGCGACAATAAATCAGATAAACTTCAAAACCAAGTCGATTCGTTAAAAGCAGAATTGCAAACCAATCAGAAATTTGTTCAGACACTGCAAGAAGTAGGCACGCTCATGGACTCGATCGATGCCAATCGTCAGTTGCTACGAGTAAACATGGTGGAGGGAACAACCTATGCCGATTATACTTCGCGCATGAAAGACATCAATAATTATGTAAAAGATACCCAAGGGAAAATCTCAGATTTGGAGAAAGCCTTAAAGAAATCAAAAGGCAACAACAATGCCTATGCGGCCACCATCAAGAAACTGAAGGCTGACCTTGAGGCAAAAAACCTGGAGATTGTTAAGCTGCAAGATTTAGTAGCTACCCTTGGCAATGAAAATCAAAACCTGATCACGACCAATAGCCTGCAGCAAGCGGAGATCAACGACAAAGCAGC
>DPLR01000094.1 GCA_003541895.1 Cytophagales bacterium
TGAAGGGCTTCACTTCCAAAATCATATTGCGAACCTTTTCCGCTGGCAAGCGAATAGGCTTCATCAATAAACAAGATGCCGCCCATGGCTTCATTGATTTTGTCGCCTGTCTTAATAGCCGTTTGCCCAACGTAGCCGGCCACCAGTCCTTCGCGATCAACTTCAATCAGATGTCCTTTCTCTAAAATACCAAGGCCTTTGTAAACTTTTGAAAGGATCCGTGCCACCGTAGTTTTGCCGGTGCCAGGATTACCGGTGAAGACCGTGTGCAACGAAAATTTATTCAGTACATCTTTTCCGGTCTCTTGATAAAAGCGTACCAACTTCACCATCTCATTCACTTCGGTTTTTATATTATCTAAACCGGTAAGCGAATTCAGTTCAGCCATGCTCTGAAATAAAATATCTTCGAGGTTGCTCGCTGAGGCAGGTGCTGATCCAGCCTTCACCGTCTGATTAAATACTTGAGTGAAGTCAGTAATCACTTTTGCCTGACCTTCTTCAAAACTTTCGCCTACTTGAAATGGAACGGTAGCAATAAGGTTATCCATGAACACTGCTTCCATCGTGTACATGTCATTCTTCCAGCGGCCTGGGGTGTCGCTGCCCCAGCCTGGAAACAATGTATAAATTTTATCGACTGTGTTGGTTGCCACATACGTAAGCAACGAATGAGTTCCTTTCAATTGACCAGCCTTATCGTAGAAGTTGAAAAAAATTTCAGCGAAATAATCTTTAGGCGATTTGTTTTTGAAACTGAACTCACCCCACACAAAGCGCGTGTCTTTCTGACTGAATTTTTGCAGATATTTTTTTTCTGGCTGTTGAGAGGCGTTGCCATCGCCTTCAAACATTTTTATAGAGACAATATCGAAGAATAAATTTTCACCGGGCTTGGCCTGGCCAACGTCTTCAATGTAAAATTTGGATTCGCCCACTTTTGTTTCATCGATGTAAGCTTCCCAAACATAATCGCCCTTGAGCCAATACACGCCTGGCGTTGCGTTGCCCCACGAGTCGCGGAAGTAGACGATGTTCTCGTCTTTCACTATTTTCCTTTTTTGCTCGAGGTTACAGAGTTCGTTTTTCTGGCTTCCATTAATGTAAAAACATTTCAAGCGAACGGAGGCATCCCAATCTTCTTCATCAAACAGTTTGTTGAAAAAGGAAAACTCTACGCGCTGGTAAGTAGTTTCGTAGCGATCGTACACCCTGCGGTATTTTTTCGTGCCATCGGCCATCCATTCATCAGACGAATGCACTTTGATGTCGCGAAATTTGTATTTGATCGTCATATTTTTCCCTGACGGGGCTTCAGGGTTGTTGGGATTGTTTGTTTCTGCCATGCCACTTCTTTTTGATAGTTAAATTTAGCAATAGGAATGACAGAATTGAACAGAAATATTAAAACAAAAAAAGCACCGTTGCCGGTGCTCTTTGTCTCCAACCAACTAACCCAATTATGCTTGCTTTACAAACTGAACTTCAGCGCTGATCTTCACTTCATCGCTTACTAAAACGCCACCCGTTTCAAGTGCGGCATTCCAATTCAAGCCAAAATCTTTGCGGTTGATTTTTCCACTCACTGAGAAGCCTGCTTTTTCATTTCCCCAAGGATCTTTATTGATGCCACCGAATTCTACATCAAGGGCAACTTCTTTGCTCACGCCTTTAATAGTAAGCTGGCCAGTGAGTACAAAGTTTTCGTTATCGATTTTCGTCATCGATGTTCCTTTGAAAGTTAGTGATGGATAATTGGCAACATCAAAGAAGTCAGCGCCCTTTAAATGGCCATCGCGTTGATCTTCGTTAGTGAATACCGATGCGGCATCGATAGTTACATTGATGTTTGCTTTGGCGAAATCATTCTCTTGCGAGGTTACTTCAGCTTGAAATTTCCTGAATTCACCTTTTACATTCGTGATCATCAAATGTTTTACTTTAAAAAGGAGTTCACTGTGTGTTGGGTCAAGTGCCCATTTTGTTTTTGTTGATACGTTTTTTGTTAGAGTTTCCATAAAATTTATTTTTAATTTATTTTCTGATTTACGTTTTTATAAAGCACCTGGCATTTGATTTTGAATCGACAATTGAAGTCGCTCCAACGTGCGGCTCACCGACAGATCACCGGAAATGATCGGGTGGAATCCGGCCACGTGCAGCAACTCAAATACTGTGGTCACGGCATCGCTGTTATTGCCGGCAATGAAAACATCGCGTGTCTGATCGCTAAAAGCAGCAGAGATGTATTTGGAGGCGAGTTGAGTGTTAAATGTTTTCACCACTTTCGAGTAAGGCAACATCTTTTGCAGTTCCTCGGCAGCACTTGTGTTTGCTGAGGGTACAACTCTTCCGTAGTTGCTATTGATTGGGTTAGAAACACTGATTACAATTTTGCCTGTAGCAACTTCTTGAATTTTTTCTGCCACTTCTTTATGCGCCTCGTACGGAGTTGCGATTATAATAATATCAGCTTCCCAAGAGGCCTCTTTAGCGCACCCTACTATGTCAATCCCTGCTTTCGGTTCTAGCTTTTCTAATTCTTCTTTGAGCGCTTTGAGTTTGGCTTGATCGCCTGACATTAGCAACAAACGATAGTTTAGCTTGGCTAAAATTCTTGCAATAGCTGAGCCAATATTTTCGGTAGCTCCTACAATTGCGATGGTTTTTACGGTGGCCATTTTTCGTCTTGTTTGATGCAACAAAATTACTGTAAGCACACGCCCGTGTCATTGACTTGCGATAAGAAAGGAATTGATTTAGATCAAGAATTATTTTTGGGCCACTTGTTTTCGGATGCGGCTCAGTGTTTCGGGTGTAATACCCAAAAAGGAAGCGATATTTTGCTGCGATGCGCGATTAACAATACCTGGGCAATTGTTCATCAGTTTCAAATATTTTTGCTCGGCCGTGTCGCTCATCGATGAGATCACTCTGCGATTTAATGCCACAATATGATTTTGCATGAGAATACGGAAGTAGGTTTCCATTTTTGGAACCGTGTGAAGCATATCCTCCATCGATGGTTTCGAAAGCAAGAGTAATTCTGCGTCTTCGAGCGCCTCGATGTTGTAGGTGGCTTCATCGCCTGAAAGAAAACTACTCATGTCGCCAATGAGCCAACCCTCTAAGGCAAATTGAATGACGTGTTCACCGCCATCGTTGTCAACGGTAAAAGAGCGAAGCAATCCTTTTTCAACAAACGCAATGTACTGGCAAACATCTCCTGCATTCAATAAATATTGACGCTTCCTGATTTTCTTAGGGATGTAAAAGTGCTTCACCTTTTCAATCTCTTCCGGTGAAAGCGTGATCTTATCTTGAATGCTTTTGATGAGTTGTTCGTGCATATTTCAAATGTCTCCTAATTTATAATTTTGATAGATACTCCTCAAAACCTACTGATGTAACAGTGAGTTTACCGTCAAAATAGGAACAAGAATTTTTATCCAAAGAATAAACTGGATCTCCAAGTTCAGATTTGTTTATGATGCTATTAAAAATAAATATTAATCTATTTACAAGTAGATTGTACCCCTCATCACCGGAATACGCAGGGTCTATAAAATGAAGTTTTAATTTGGGGTTTGAAATAAGAGCTGTTACTATGCTCGAATTTATATGTGAATCCCCAAACGAATAGCCAATGACAATTAAATCATTGCACAGTATGCAGTCTTTGTCAAATGCGGATTGCATTTGTCGAAAGGGAGATAAAAAAGATTTTTGAGCTTTTTGATAGCCCGTAATTATGTTCGAAACAACAACATTTCTTTCTTTGTCAATTTCTGTAGTATAGTTTTCATCCTTATTCATGTCAAGAATAGGATACGGCCTCAATGTGATTGTTAAGTGTTTTAGCCCCCTTTCATCTCTTGAGTGAACTTCCCAAAAGGAGGATACATGGAGATTGTAATAAACTGGTGAATCGAAATCTGTAAGTATCCTTTTGATATTTGGAAGAGTATGTTTCTCAGGTATGAACTCACCAGATTCAAAGCCCTCAAAAACCGATATGCCAATTTTTTCTACAAGTACTTTGTACAACCGATCATAGTTCAAGGTGTACATCCTGACACAAGCATCTTTTGAAATGATTGAATACCAATCTTGGAACCATTTATTACGTTTTGCATTTTCACTTGCATCAATTTTTGAGTTTCCTTTTGAGTGATATGAATAATGTGAAATTTGCGAAACAATAGTTGTCAACAACTCTGACAGTAAATGTTGAAAGTAAAATTGAGGAGGAGACTGGTTATCAATTGCTATTTTTGAAAATGGATATTCTTTTCCCTTAGGGATTTCTAAATGATAGCCATGTTTTTCTTCCCCACCTGCTATTGAGAAGTTTGATAGAATATTTTCAAACTTTGAATCGAAAAAAATTTTGCTTTTCGAATGTTTCTTTTTCCTCTGAATATATGAATAGTGAACAATGAACTCTTCTACAACATCAATTATGGTTTCAAAGTTAATTTCACTTTCTTTTGTTATTAGGGTATCAACTATAAATTGAATGACCTTTGTTTGGTTGTCGTTACAAATAAAGGAAGATGCAGAATCTTTGATTAATAAATCAGTCAAGCACTTAGTGCTTGGAGCACCCCAAGGAATTACAGCTCCTGCGCCAAACAAAACAACCTTTCTTTTTTTGTCAATCATCAGAATCAGAATAGAAACACTCTTCTTTCACAGAGTTTTCAGATAGTCAATGCTTTTCTTCAATGCAATGTCAGGATGGTTTACTCTGTCTTGTTCAACAAAGAAATGATCTACTCGGGATTTTTTTGCTGACTTCAGAATACTTGGCAAATCAAGATCTCCATCGCCCGTGGTTGTCATGTTTGGGAAAAGTTCAGTCCATTGTTTGCCATCACCACCATCGCCAGAAAATTTAGCAATGGGTTTCATGTTTTTAACATGCATCATTTTGTAGCGGCCTGGATATTTTTCGAAATACATCAACGGGTCTCCACTGCCGGCTACCGTCCAGAATAAATCCATTTCAAGAAACACCGATTTTGGATCTGTATTTTCAATAAGCATTTGCAATGGAATTTTTCCATTCAGTTCTTTCATTCCATAACCGTGATTGTGATAGGCGAATCGCAGCCCGTACTTTAAGGCCTGAGCTCCAATGGAGTTAAATACATCAGCTGTTTTCTTATAGTCATCAAGTGTCTTTCGGTATTCTGCGGGCAATGCAGGAAGGACAACGTAAGTAAAACCTATCGTTTGAGCCGCTTCACCCAATTGCGCCATTTTTGTTTGAAGTGTATCAAAGTCAGTATGAACCGAGGGCACTTTCATTTTATTGTCATCAAATATTTTTTTTACCTCTTTGGCCGTTTTGCCAAAGTAGCCGCTGCCGCTAAAACCAAGTAACGGTTTCAAGGAAGCCCATCGATCGATCGCGGATTGCGCGCTGAACGGATAGGGTCCGTACATTTCAATTTCGGTGTATCCCATTTTTGAAAGCATTTGAACCGATCCGCTGAAATCATCTTCCAAAAATTTTGGCAACGAGAAAAATTGAATCCCAATCGAATTTAAAAGCCCGGCATTGGCAAACAGTTGATTTACATCCAGCATCCCAGCAGCTGCAAGCGCAGCCGATGCACTTATAAAATTCCTCCGATTCATAGGCGTTGATTTTTATGATTATTCAATTCGGTACTACGGAATGAAAGCTACAAATTTTTAAACACTAATTGAAAGAGGTTTGTAAGTTGAAGTTATGCGCACATTCAGATTTGCTAAATGCGAATTCTTAAACAACTTTAATTATCTTAGTTGAAATGTCAGAGCAACACGGCAATCATGAAAATCAGCAGGCTGCAATCAAGGCAACGTATTTCAGCATTGTTGGTAACACATTGCTCGCCACACTCAAATGGTTGGCTGGTTATTTTGGTAATTCATACGCGCTCATTGCCGATGCGATTGAATCAACTTCCGATATTTTTTCTTCTTTAATGGTTTGGTTTGGCCTTACTTATGCAAGCCGGCCTGCCGATGAGAATCATCCGTACGGCCACGGCCGTGCCGAGCCGCTCGTAACTTTTTTG
>DPLR01000437.1 GCA_003541895.1 Cytophagales bacterium
TACCGACAGAAAAAATATTTTTCGTCTTGTCCGAGTTTCGAAACTTGATCGGGTTTCGAAGTCAACACCTTCACCATTTTCTCGGCCAACGTTGCCAACGATTTATCTTTTGAATGACGAAGGCTATCCCAATGGTTTACCGCATACTGAAGACTATCGGCTTCTGTTTCGGCAATCGCCTGAAAATACAAAGCGGCCGGATGTTTGTTTTCAGCGGCCTTGTTAAAATAACTCATTGCCAGCAACGGATTCTCTTGCTCTAACAACCACAAACCCATCACCAATTGATGCCTCGGGTTACTTGAAGTAAAAGCTATCTCTTGCATAATTTTCATTGCACGACTCACCTGACCTTGTGCATACCAGGCGTGCGCAGTTGAAACCAACAACGGATCGCGCACGGCCTCGTTGCTATACAAATGCGCCAATTTTTCTGCTTGCGAAATGAGTGCCGTATCCGCTTCGTTCTTTTGGTTGACCAAGAAATTCGCCAACGCCAACCCTTCATAAATGGTAAGAGAAGTGTCTGATTTAAATTGGTCATCGGCACTCAACTTAATTCGATTCAAGTTTGCCAACGCAAGCGCATTCACTTTTGCGCCATTGTTTTTTACATCCTTAAAAGAGATAACTGAATCCAACGGAGTTTTCAAATTATACCATGCTGAAGTGGCCAGTAAATTCGTCTGACCCACCACTTCGGTCGAATTAATCTTTTTTGACTCATTAAAAAAGTGAATGGCTGAATCGCGCATTTTCAAATTCAGGTATGAAAGCCCGAGCTCATTTTTAATTTCTCCGCTCTTAGGGAATTTCTTTCGTGCTTCATCCAATGTCAACGCGCCTTGTAATTGATCGCCTTGCTGCGAAAGAATCTGGCTCAAGTTGATGTACCCCGGAACGCTGGGCACCCACACCAAGGCCTTTTCATATTCTTTGCGCGCTTTTGTAAGATCATTGTTGGCTGAATAAAAATTGGCGAGCGCATAATGTGCATGCAAGTTCTGATTACGGAAACGGAGCGAACGTTGATAATACATCTCGGCAGTTTTCTCATCGCCATGAAACAAATTCAAATCTCCATGTGCATTGTAATACGATGCCACAATCTGGTTGACATATGTTTTCCAAGGCACCGCCCATGCGATGGCCGCAAACGTGGCGATGGCCGCCATCAAACGAAAAGTAAAGTGCGGCATCGTTTCAGGTTTATACAACACTTTATACACTTGCAAGTTTTGCTTGAGCATCGGAGCAAAATTGGCGATGATGTAAAGAGCGAAAATTACACCTCCACCAATATGCGCTGCCATAATGATGTCTTCAAACGCATCCATCATCATATCGCTGCCCGATGAAATAAAATACGTAAGCATGCTCAGTGAAATGATGGCCAACGACAAAAAGAAAAAAATGCGGAGTGGCTCATTCGGCAAAATATCTTCTTGCACAGGTGCGCGCTGACGAACACCCCAGATGCCAAGTGCAACAGAAACAGTGAGAAGAAAAAACGGGCTCACCGAAAAGAAACTCCACTGAATGACGCCCATTTTTGAAAAGAGCATCAAGAACAAGTTGATCAAATAAATGGACGTGAGAATTAAAAAATGCTGTAAACTTTTGGGTGATTTCAAACTTCGTGTGATGATGGTAACAAATGCTGCCACGATTTCATGTGAAACGGTTAACACAAAAATCACTAACACCACCATACCTGCAACTAATCCGTTGGTGGCTACATGTAACAACGGCAATTCTGTTTGTGAAAAGAATTTGATGATAACGCCAGCTAAAACAGTGAGTATTGAAAAGTTAATCAGTCGGTATAAAAAAGTAGTGTTGGTTTTTATCGCATGAAAATAAAATGACACCAGTGCAAAAATGATGACCCATGAAATAGTCACTATTTTACTGCCGATGCCAAAGATCATCAACTCATCCAACTGAAGGCTTGCCAAGAAAAGCATGACAATAGCCATCGCCATCAAGAAACGATACCTGCTCAACTCGGTAACCATCGACAAAAAGAAAACGAACGCCATGCCGAGCACCGCCAAGAAAAAGTAAGAAGTGAAAACAGCAGGGTGAATGGGGCTACCAAAAATACTTTCAAAAATCAGGAAGCTCTCAGCCGGAACGGTGATGCTGAATTCGCACACTGAAAAAGAATGAGTGACGGTCTCAATCGACTGAACTTGCTGAGCTTGCTCGTACGTGATGGCCGGTGCCGGTGACGAAAAGTAGTAAATCCAAAAAAGCAGGGTGAGAGCAGCTAAGACCAAACCCAATACCCAAAACAAAAATCGCTCGGTAGGATTCCAAGACTTCCAGAAAAAAATTGATTGCATAGTTATCGCAGAATGAAAGACTGCAAGTTTACTTTTTTAATCTGCGAATAACAAAGGCAAAAAGGCTATTCACTTACTCTTTAAGAGAGTTTATGAATAGCCTTAATCAAAGCTCAACTGAAAAATGTTTATTCCGAATCTTTTTCCTTACCGATTACATAATCGCACATTTTCTTGGCGTGTGCAGCAAGGATGTTGGCCATGCCATCGTATTGGCCGAATACTCCTTTGTTATCTTTGAAGATCAATGGTGAACTGTAGAACGTGCGAGTACCGCAATAAAATTGTCCTAGATTTTTAGCTTCAGGGTCGCTATCGCCCGAGCGTCCGGGGTTAGGCCCAAGCATGATGCTCACAACTGCATTCACTCCATAGTCATCTTGAAATTGTTTTGGTTTGCGTGTGGCGATGTAAACTACCAACACGGCATCGACACCAAGTTCTTTGCACAATTCGTACCCCAGACTCGAAGTAAGTTTTCGGTTGGCAGTAAAAATTCCTCCTTGAAAATTATTGATCTGCGATTCGTCTTCAGCTTCATTGGCAACAAAAAAGGCGCGATACCCTTTGCCCGAAGGGCAAACTTTTAACGTTCCTACCGTTGCTGTTTTTGTTGTGTACGTGGTGGTCGTGAAATATGCATTAGATGTGCTACTAGAAGTTGTTCTAGTTCTTGTAATGGAAGTCTTTTCCTTTTTTGCGGACTCTTGTACAAATCCATAATAGGTTTCGGCTTTCTCTTGCGTATCCAAAAATTCATCCGGAGTTAAAAGGCTGATTCCATTTTCTTTGAATGTGTCTTTTAATTTCCCAATGCTCTTGCGATAGAATCCGTCTACTTGTGATTGCCCTGCCGCATCTTGTGTGCGCCACACTGCGGTCTTGGCTATATTCGCTTTGCCTTTGCCGGCATCATAAAGGTAATAACTGATGAGTGCTACTTTTTTCGGCTTTGGATTCACCATATCCATATTTGCACTATAGCCGGATCCATTTTTTGCATTACGTCCTTCACGCGGAAAATCAAATCTTACTTTTATTTTTTCTGGATCTTTGGTTTCACTATCAAACTCAGTGTCGGTAATGTTCATACCGATTGCTTTTAAACTCGCCCCGTTGTTGACCAAGGCCATGATTAAATCTTCGCTCTGCTTGGGAGCTGATACTGCAATTTTCAAAGGTGTTCTTTTATTATTATCAAGGGCTTCGATATCTACCCCTTTGCTTTTCAATAACGCAATAACATCATCGGGCGTACCCATGGATGGGTCTAAGTTTTTGTACCAATCGGGTATACCATATCCATACTTTTCAAGAGCAGGTCCCATGGCTGCAATGTTGGCAGCGCGCGACTCTGGTTCAACGTATGAGAATGCTACATCATGAATTAGATTTCCACCGATGATTGGGTTGCTGATATCTGTTTTTGCTCCGGCACTTACCAATTCCAGAATGCACTCATTGCAATTGGTGCTTTCAATCGCTGCCTGCAAAGCATAGGTGGTAATAGTATTATCCGCAGGCATTTTGTCGAGCATATCCTGATAAGCTTTCACCATGTACTTGTTTCCTTTTTTGCCTTTTGCTTTTTCATCGTCCAACATTTTTTGTACAGGGCCTCGTGTATCCACCTTTACAACAGATGGTTTGTTTGGATTGGCTCCCGCTTTCAAAAGAGTTTTTATCACGTCTAAAGAATAGTATCGTGCTGCACTTACCAGGCATGGAGTATCACTACTGTTAACATCAGCACCTTTGCTTATGAAGTATTCGACCAATTCATTGGAAAAAAATGCAACAGAAATCGGGGTTTGACCTGCGGCATTTTTGTAGTTGACGTCTGCACCAGATTCAACCAATTTTTTTACAGTAGCTAGATCACCGGCAAGGCTTGCCTTGATAAGATCATCGTTTGGAGTCTGACTAAATAAAGTGAGACTGGATAGCAGCAAGACAATAAATATTGCACCTGCGCTAAGTTTTAGCGTTTTCATTTTGTTTGGTGGGTTGGGTTAAGCGAACGTATTTAGGTATTAAATCTACCTATTGACTAACCCAAAAGAAATACCAATAAGTAGGTATTCTGCGCTGCTAAAATCAGCTATTCGCTTTCTTCAATTCGGCATCAATAACAGAAAAAACCTGTTCCCTGACTTTCGGAACATCTTCTAAAGTAAGCCCTTTAGTATCGATGGGTTCGTGAAAAATTATTTTAACTTTTCCTCTTTGCAAGCGCAGAGGTTCGGCATCGGGTAAAACTTTCCAATTGAATGGAATAGTCACGGGCACAATCAAAATTTGTTTTTCAACGGCAACGCGAAATGCTCCATCTTTAAATTTCGCCATTCGTGGAGGGTGTTCTGTTATCATTCCACCCTCAGGAAAAACAGCCAAATTTTTTCCCTCATCAATTGCTTTCATAGAGGCAAGGAGTGTGTTGCCTCGACTTCGGAGACTTTTTCGATCCACCGTGATGTGCAGCCGGCCATACATAAAACCAAAAAGAGGAATTTTCTCCATCGAATTCTTACCTACAAAAACAGTATTGATCGGGTTGAGCCCAAAGGCCGGGATATCGAAGTAAGAAAAATGGTTGGCGCAGAAAATATATTTTTTGTTTCTGTCAAGCGAGCCTCTGACTTCAATTTCGTAAGGAACCAAACTAAAAGTGAAAAAACATTTTGCCCACCACCGGTTGAAGATGCCCGTAAGTCTGAATTGCGAAGGAAATAAAATGGGGACAAGTAAAAAGGGAAACAACAACAAAAAGAAAAGGCCGAACATAAACGAAGACCAGGCCGTATGGAGTGTGCGCATCATTAATTGAAAAACCCAAAGATCAACAAAAGGAAAATCATTTTACCTGTTTGGGGATTTGAATTATTTCCGTTTGGCGACCATCAATAAATCGAAATCCACTTTCATCGAAGTAGCCATCTTCCTCCAGCATGATTTTAATTTCCTTTTTCCATTCGATCACAAATACAGAAGCATTCAGCTCGATGGAGTAAGCCGTTTTGAAATGCATTGGGTAATCGCCCCACTTGGGCACGCCATTTTGCATATCCCACATGCCAATAGTAGTGCCACTGCCGTGCCCATGAAATCCGATGGGATGCGTGTATATCGAGGGAGTTATGCTTTGGTCAATCGCCTGTTTGCGTGAGTCTGCCAAAATTTGATTCCCTGTTTTTCCTTCTTTGAAATTGCTCGTCAAAATATCCTGCAGTTTGTTCGCACGTTTAAATGCGTTGGTTAAATATTCAGGAACTTCTTTTTCACCTGCTTTCAAAACATAAGCGTGCTGTTGCGTGTCCGTGTTTAATCGTAGATAGGTAATTCCAAAATCTACGTGAAGCAGATCGCCCGGCATGATGGTGATGGGCTGCTGCAGTTTTGAAAATGATTCATCGGTTACATTGCGTTGAATAGAAACATCCGGGTGAAACCAGGTGTCAAGTTTTAATTCTTTGATTCGCTCGCGGTACCACCACTCCACATCGGCTGTGGTTGTTATTCCTGGATGGATTACTTGTTCTGAAAAACCTTCGGCAATAATTTGGTGAGCAATTCTACAAATCTCAGGGTACAACGACATTTCCTTTTCTGTTCGCGTTTCAAGCCAGGCGATTGCAAGGTTTTGCGAACTCACCACATGCGGATGAAATTTTTTCGGAAGTTTTTCCATCAAGCGATCATAGTCGTTGGACGTAACTCCATCTGTATGTCCATCAACTTCTGATTTGTTGATACCCACTTTCTTCGGATTTTTTTCTTCGATCAATTTGGCCAACTGCACCCACTGATCTACATGCTTTGCAGGGTTCCACACATTCTTAAAAATCTTTCCAACGTCATAACGCGCTATGGAATAATATTCAAATTCTTTTTCTGGTCCGGGATCGTAGAAAACCAGCATGGTAGTTCTGCGGGCCGCAAGCCAGGTAGCCGGCAACATCGTTTTCAAAATCGGATCTTCGTTATTCTCGCGCGATACAATCACCCAAAAATCGATTCCTTCTCTGCGCATCAATGAAGGCAATAAATTCTTCAATCGATCATCCGTGATGTCGTCAATCACGCGAGCTTGATCGCGTTGCGAAAAGATGAAAGGAGTTTGGGCGTTTAAATGAAATACTATTAGAGCTAACGTAAAAGATATTAATCGATACATGAAATGATTTTAAATTCAACTCTTAATAATACATCTCTCGTTCTTCAAAATCTCCTTTGCATTTCCAATTTCTATGGTTGACTTCGCGTCATCCATTTCTTCGCGCACTTTTTCTTTGATCTCGCGCACACGCATGGCTTCAATAAATCGTTTGATGTCTTCTTCGTTTTCCAAAATCAACTTGGGTACTTCGGCAGGTTTGTTGTCATCGCCTTTGGCTACCATTGTAAAGAAACACGAGTTGGTGTGTTTGACAATTCCCGTTTTCACATTTTCAGATTCTACCCGAATGCCAACCATCAGCGAAGTGCGACCAACGTAATTCACGGATGCTTTCAGCGAAACCAATTCGCCTACTCCTACAGGTTGTAAAAATTCAACTTTGTCAACCGACACCGTTACACAATACGTTCCCGCGTGCTTGCTTGCGCATGCATAGGCAACTTTGTCCATCATGGAAAGCAAAATCCCTCCGTGAATTTTTCCGCCAAAGTTGGCATACGAAGGAATCATCAATTCAGTGATAGTAGTTTGTGATTGGCTTACAGGCTTGGCTTCCATGGATAAGGTTTTTTCGAATCAGTCAAATTATTCAAATTATTCGAATCATCCGAATTATTCGAATCATTCGTGAATCGATTCACTTAGATGATTTCAATTTCTTGCTGAGCAAATGAAACCTCCACACCATGGCACTTGCCGTAAGTGTGAGGCCAATAAGCAATCCAATCCAAACACCATTAGCACCCCAATCCATTTTAAAGGCGAGGGCATAACCCAACGGAAGACCGATGACCCAATAGGCGATGAAAATAAAAAGCGATGGAATTTTTACATCGTGCAGTCCACGTAGCGCACCAATGGAAACCACTTGTACGCCATCGCTCAATTGAAAAAAACCAGCGATGATCAACAAAGGAGAAGCAATGGAAATAACTTGTGCATCGCTGACATAAAGTGCAGGCAAAAAATTTCTTCCAAGCACAAAAAGTAATCCCCACAAAAGCATCACCGACATGGCGATTGACAATAAAACAAATGCAACTCTTCGCAAGGTGACAAAATCTTTTTTACCCAACTCGTTGCTTACGCGAATGGTAGCAGCTGCCGCCAAACCTGAAGTAGTCATGTAGCTGATGGTGGCTAAGTTGATCGCGATCTGATGTGCTGCCAACGTTTTTGTGCCGAGCCAACCCATCATCACAGCCGACATATCAAATGCAGCCACTTCAAAAATAAATTGTACACCGGCAGGTACACCAATGTGCAGCATCTTATTGAATAATTCATTTGAATAATTTCCGATGGAGAATCCGTTTCTGAATTTGGTAAACCGATCGGCTTTATAAACGTACAAAGCAATTCCGCCCGCCATGAGTATGCGCGAGATCAATGTTGCCCATCCCGCTCCAACCAAACCCATTGCAGGCAAACCGAGGTGCCCAAAAATAAAAATGTAATTGAGCGGAACGTGAATGAGATTGCTGCCAATCACCGCCACCATTGCGATGCGTGTAAGTGACATCCCTTCTGTAAACTGCCGGAACGTTTGAAAAAGTAAAGTGGGGATAATTGAAAATGTAATGATGCCGAGGTAAGGGATGGCTTCTGCCACCACATCTTCAGGCTGGTCTATGTGATACAAAATATTTTTTGCGGCCATCACTAGTCCTACCAAAATAAAACTGTTCACCATGTTGATGGCCAAACCGTGATTGAGTACTGCACTGATTTTTTCATGGTTGTTCTCGCCCTGCGCCTTGGCCACAAGAGGAGTAATAGCATACGACACGCCAATGCCGAAAAGTAAAATCACATTGAAGGCAACATTGCCCAGCGATGAGGCCGCCAGCGGCACGGCACCCACATGACCCACCATCAAACTATCCACCACACCCATCATCACGTGGCCCAGCTGACTAAGCATGACGGGCACTGAAAGCGTAAGGCTTTCGCGAACGTGTTGACGGTAATTGACGTGTGAAGTGGTTACCATGAAAAGGCGAAAGTAAGGAATAAGTTTTCATGCTGATTGGATAAAATAAATTTTAACTTTATTAATAGTTGAAAAACATCTGATGAAAGAAATCTATTTATTGAGTGGGTTAGGAGCGGATAAAAGAGTCTTTGATTTTTTGAAAATCGTAGGTTTCAAATTAAACTTTATTGAATGGGTTGAGCCCGTTAAAAATGAAACCATTGAAAATTATTCCAAAAGAATTACTCATCAGATCAAAACTCAAAAGCCAATATTGATCGGGGTTTCCTTTGGCGGAATCATTAGCGTTGAAATTGGGAAACTAATTGAGACCGAGAAAATAATTCTAATATCATCCGCATCATCAAGAAAAAGACTTCCGCAATATTTTAAACTTATTGGATTTCTATCCATTAATAAAATTATTCCTATTCGCTTGCTAAAAAGCGTGAATCAATTAACGTTTTGGTTTTTCGGAGCAAAGAAGGATTCGGAGAAGGAGTTGCTACATACCTTCATAAAAGGTACCAATGAAAAATTTCTAAGTTGGGCAATAGACAAAATTGTTAATTGGCAAAACGTATATGAATCAGATAAAATATTTACCATTCATGGAGCGGAAGACCGTCTTTTGCCTATAAACAATCCTGATTACAAAATTGAACGAGGAGGTCACTTAATGATTATCGACCGTGGTGAAGAGATCAGTGAAATTATTATGAAATTATTGACCGATAAATAATATTCCCGAATACAAATCAATTAACTATGAAACGCAGAAGCTTCATTCAAAACATTGCTCTTGTTAGCGCGGCTATTCCTTTAATTGAATCGTGTGCACCACAAGAAAAGAAAGAAGAAGTAAAACAAAATGTGGAAGATCCATTTGCACTCAATGAAATCACAGTTGATGAGCTGCAACAAAAAATGAAATCGGGTGAACTCACCTCGCGAAAGATTACCGAAATGTATTTGCAGCGAATTGAATCGATCGATAAAAACGGACCAAAGATCAATTCCGTAATCGAAATCAATCCCGAAGCACTAGCCATTGCTGAGGCGATGGATGCCGAACGTACCTCGGGCAAAGTGCGCAGCGCCTTGCACGGCATTCCGATTTTAATTAAAGACAACATCGACACAGCCGATAAAATGATGAACACGGCTGGCTCAATTGCGCTTGAGGGAAATTTTCCTGCGCAAGATTCGTTCATTGTAAAAAGACTTCGCGAGGCGGGCGCAGTTCTTCTAGGCAAAACCAACTTAAGCGAGTGGGCCAACTTCCGCTCAACGAAATCTACCAGCGGTTGGAGCAGTCGCGGTGGACAAACAAAAAATCCATATGTGCTTGATAGAAACCCAAGCGGATCTAGTTCAGGTTCTGGCGCAGCCGTAGCCGCCAACTTATGTGCTATTGCCATCGGCACAGAAACCGATGGATCAATTATAAGTCCGGCATCGAATTGTGGAGCAGTCGGCATCAAACCAACGGTAGGATTATGGAGCCGCTCGGGCATCATTCCAATTTCACACACACAAGATACGGCAGGGCCAATCGCGCGCTCGGTGAAAGATGCAGCCTTTTTGTTAGGCGCATGCACAGGTGTTGATGATCGAGACATGGCAACCAAAAGAAGCGAAGGAAAATTTTCAACGGACTACACTTCGTTCATTGACAAAAAAGGATTGAAAGGCAAGCGACTTGGTTTTGAAAAAGGATTTTTAAAAGGTCATGTATTGATTGATGAGTTGCTGGCAAAAGCGATGGATCAGCTCAAAAATCAAGGAGCAGAGATTATTGAAATTGAGGGACTGAAAAAATTGGAAGAATATGGCAAGGACGAATACACTGTTTTGCTTTACGAATTTAAAACGGATTTGAATAAATATCTTTCAACGGCAAAAGGAAAAGTAAAATCGCTAAAAGACTTGATTGAATTCAATAAGCAAAATGAAGCGAAGGCAATGCCGTGGTTCAAGCAAGAAATTTTAGAACAGAGTGAAGCGAAAGGCGATCTCAGTAGCAAAGAATATCTGGAGGCATTGAATCGTTTATTAAAAGTAACACGAGATACCATCAACAAAACCATGGATGATCACCAACTCGATGCAATCTGCTGGCCATCGAACGGACCTGCCTCATGCATCGATTGGGTGAATGGTGATTATTCCACAGGATATGGTTTTACAAGTCCTGCCGCTGTGGCCGGTTATCCACACATCACCGTGCCCATGGGTTTTGTGGGTGGACTTCCCGTTGGGCTTTCATTTTTTGGAAGAGAATTTTCGGAAGGCAAGCTGATCAGTGTTGCTTATGCTTACGAACAAGCATCGATGAACCGGAAAGCGCCCGAGTTCAAAAAATCTGTTTCGGAAAGTTGATTATTCAATCGCGAACTTGAAAGTCTGCTCGTCAAATTGAAACGTGTTCAAGTCGTAAACGCGCTCCGTAAATTCAACTTGATTATTTAAATCAACCGTGATAACCGTTGAACAGCGAGAGCCGTAGTTCGGGCTTTTGATAAACATGGAAGACAACATTCGTTCGCGTTCAAGGCCAACACCCGTGTCAGGCAACTGATTATCGGGTGCTTGCCGATCGTCATACAGTCCATTCAATAACTTTCCGGATTCAATTTTATCAGCGTCAAACAGGTGACTCATCTTTTCTTTTCCTTCTTTCACTTTAGGCCATGGCGTGTTGAGCAGTGCGTTGCTAAGGCCATGAAAACCATTCTCCATTTTCTCAATGCCGTCTTTGTAGTTCGACAGATAAAACAATTCCTCCATGTTGCCAACGATCAAATTAAAACCGTTGTAGAGATGTTTATCCTTTTCGATTGCTTTTAAATAGCTAAACGGATTTTCAGCGGTCAATAAAAAATCAGTAACCAAATGTCCGCGCGAAGGCGCCACTGATTTCAAATTTTTCAAATCACGAAAGTTTGTCACCATAGCAATGCGACCATTTTTATTCATGGCCATCCATGTGCCATAGGTGCCGTTGGGTTTGCGCGCTTCTATATCGCGGCCGCCCACAATCTCAGGATGGTCTTCCCAAAATTGTGCTGGCAACGTTTTGCGCGCATAAAATTCATCGCGGTTAGCAGCTACAATGAGCTTGTAGTTTGGATGTTGATGAAGCGAAAGAAAAATTAAACACATTTAGCTACCAGTTAAATTCGCTCCACACCCAACCCTGGTTTATCAGAGCAATACATTATTCCCTCTTTTAAAATAAATCCGCCCTTCACCACATCGCGGACAAGGTCGAGGCTTCCGTCTAGGTCAATGTATTTTGTGTTGGAACAAGCAAAAGCTGCGTGCAGTGCTGCCGTAATGCTCACAATGCTTTCATCATTGCATCCCCAAAAAAGATCAACGTTACTTTGCCCAGCGATGTCAGCAATTTTTAGTGCCTGACTTACACCACCACACTTCATCAACTTGATGTTAAAAATTCCGGAGGCAACAGGCGGTGATACTAACTTCAATGCATCCGTTGGCGTAAGCAACGATTCATCGGCCGCAATCACTTTTCGAATTTCATCGGGCAGTTTTTTCATCGCATCGATTTCTTTGGCGGGCAATGGCTGCTCGATCAATTCAATATCCAGATGTTTTGTCTTTTGATAAAATTGAATGGTTTGCTCGCTTGTATAGCCTTGATTGGTATCGATACGGATGACGAACTTCTTCCCGAATTTTTCCCGCAGTTTCACCAATCGCTCAATGTCTTCGTCTAAATCCTTTCCCAGTTTTACTTTCAGAATTTGAAAGCCTCGTTCGCCATATTCCTGAGCTTCTTTCAAAGTCTCTTCTACATTTTTTATTCCGATTGTATTGGAAGTTGGCAACGAATGAATTTTTTGACCCAGGTATTTTACCAGCGGCACGTTTAAGAATTGGGTAAAGGCATCGTGCAAAGCGATGTCAAGTGCGGCACGTGCGGCTGGATTTTTTGGAAATTTTTGCCACACTTCAAACGCGAGCTGATTCACTTCACGAATATCTCGTCCAACCAAAAACGAACTATTTTTTTCACTCAGCGCCTCCACGCACGATTGAAATTTTTCTCCAGTTACATATTCGCTTGGGTTACCCGCGCCAATGCCGGTAAGTCCGTTGTCGAGCGTAATTTCAACAAAGGCATTGTTGACTTCATCTACCGTTTTAAAAGCGATGGTGTATGGTTTGGTGTTGCCTAAATCGGCCGACCAAGTAGTGATGGATTTAATTTTCATGTTTGCAAAAATAAATTACACCTGCGCAATTGACTTATCGATCATGTCTTTGAAGATGGCCACCAATCGTTCAACGCCATCTTCGAGAGGAAGAACTATGGGTATTTCCAATTCTTTTTCTTTCTCTTTTGCCCATGCACGGGCATCGGCTTGTTTCATTTTGGTTGTGTTCACTGTAACGGCAACCGTAGGTGCACCATACATTTTGATCAACTCAATTTCATCTTTCACCTCGGCAATGTTGGCATAATATTCTTCCAGTCCTTTGTATTTTTTTCTGACCGGATGATGTTGCAAAACCACCGCATTGGCATCGGCACTCACAATCCATTCAGCTCCGGCTGGTCCGCTTGGGTTTCGTAAACTGGATTGTCCTTCAATAAAAATGATATCAGGCTTCACTTCTTCCCAGCAGCGAACGATGGCGTGCTCCATCTCACCCGAAATAAAATCATTCAACGTGCTGTCGAAAATAAAACCATATTTCGCTCCTTGCATCCAACCGGTTTGTCCTGTGTAAATCATTTCGGATTTGTATCCTGCTGCTTGCATAGCCTGCGTTAAAAAACGTGTGGTGGTTCTTTTGCCAAGAGCACAGTCGGTGCCGAGCACTGCAATTTTGGGGCAATGCACTTCTTTAATATCGCCTGACCAAAAATGCAGCTCCTTAAATTTTTTTGGTTTGCGCACATCAATCACCTCAACACCTTTCTTGTTTGCTAACTCCATTAAATCGGCATGATCAGAAACGTAATCGTGCAAGCCGTTCACAACTCCATAACCATTTTCAATCGCTTCTCGCAACATCAACTGAAACTCGGGCGGAAGCACACCGCCTTTGGTGGCCACACCGATGATGACATATTTCGCTTGCTCTTTGGATTGCGATTTAAAATTTTTTATAGAATCGTAGATCGGAATATTTCTTTTTTTTCCATCCAGCAATTCACCTGCATCTTTACCCGGATTCTTTGAATCGATTACCGCCAGTATATTGAATCGATCGGTTCCTCGAATTAGGCCGTGGGCTGTCTTGCCATTTTCGGTATCGAAATAACCTGCTGTAATAATGATTGCATTGCTCTTTGTCATCTTCTCAAATTTTGAATATGAAAATTTCGGAGAAAGTTGTTAAACAAACAATTACTGCTCGTACTTCAGTTTAATTCTGGATAGATCGGGTTGGTACTTTTTCTTCCGTTTCAATTCGTATTTGTAAACCACACGCCCTAAATTTTTCATAAAGGGAAACCCGATTTTATCAAATTCATATTTGCCATCATTATAAACGCCATCCACGTTTGTATTGATTACAGCCGACAACATGAACTCAGTGTTATTCTTAAAATCAACGATGTACGCATTGTCGATCATGAAACCATACGCAATGCCTACTTTATCAAAGATGCGAATATGCGTTGGTATGGATTTTCGGTTCGACCCAAATAGTAAATATTTTACATACGCATCGTAATAGTTTTTGCCTCTGTACTTTGGATGTTTTGTTTCTCTTGGAAGTTGTGACATGTATTGCATTACAAATTGTCGGTCGGCTTCAGTAACATCAAATTTTCTTTTGGCATCAACCGTTTCTGGAAATAAAACTGCTTTCAAAATTTCTTGCTGCTCGGCAAGCGGATAAAAATTTTTGTAAGTAAAATCGAAAGGCTTGCTTATGAAATGATCATCGTTACTCATATAACCTTTCCCTTTAAATACTTTTCGGGTTGGCCTTATGGAATCTTCGTTCACCAGCATCGGCTGACTATAAATCACTGAATCATCTTTTACAAATCGAACGGCTTCTGTATGTCGGTTTTGATCGGGCGACAGCGGCCGCTCCAACCGATGAAGTATGCGGATGTTGTAACCCTTACTTTTCAATTTTGAATTGACTTCCTTCTGCCCAACAAATTCATAAAGGCGGTTGTAGGCATCGTTATCGCTCACCACTAAAATTTTCTTTGCATAATGGGCAACTGAGGGTAATTTGTTTATCGCGCTCGTATCGCTTTTCACAGAAAGTTGCCCTGCATAAATGCTGTCGTGAAACATCGGTGTGAATTTATCAAGCCCGTGGATGTTGAGCTGATTTAACTTTTCTAACGCCAGAAGAACCAACGGCAGCTTGACCGTGCTGGCCGGATAGAAATACTGGGTTGAATCAACATTAAAGTAAAACGACTTAAAGGTTGGTCGGTTAGACGAATCGCGATTGATTTGGGTATAGATGATTTGAATGCCTAACGTATCCTTTTGACGGAGGATCTTCTTGAATTTTGCCGGACGCGTTTTCATCAAGTTTTCAACGAAAGCATCATTTTCAACCAGGCGCGGTGAACAAGCCGATGCAACGGCAACTAAAAGAAACAAACACAGAACTTTTTTCATTAGTCCAAAGTTAAACTTCTAACTTTGAGAACAGAATGGCATTTTATTTTTTAAGGTTCGATGACTAGATTTTTTTCAACTTCGATTTTCTTGTTTTTACTACTTACTACGTTTCAAACGCTTGCTCAAACCGATCGTAAAACAAAGTGGGTTGATAGCGTACTGCAACGCCTTTCGCCAGCCGAAAAAGTAGGGCAACTTTTGATAACATCTGTGTCCAAGAAAACGAGTGATGAAAATTTTAATGATCTAATTGGCCAGGCAAAAGAATCAAAAATCGGAGGGGTTTACATCCAATCCGCATCTCCCCAGAAAAATAGCATTAGGCTGAACCGACTTCAGGCGGTTTCAAAAATCTCTTTGTTCAGCGCAGCCAACATCACACACGACCTCTCAACTGTGTTTGACAGTACACTCAGTTTTTATCAACCATTGGTTACGCAGGCTGTGAGCGGTGATCTCGTTGCAGAGTTCAATAAAGAAATTGATCGAGAAAAGAAGATGATGGGGATTCATTTTTCAATGAATGAAAAAGAGGGGAATAGTTTTGGATTAAA
>DPLR01000265.1 GCA_003541895.1 Cytophagales bacterium
GATGACCTCGCTTGCTATCGGTTTTTAGAGGGTTTGAAGAGCCAGGAAGGTTTTCAATGTCCAAAATGCGGGAATTCAAAATGTTCGGCCGGTGCTCAGAAATTTTCAAAGCGGTGCACAAGATGCGGGTATAATGAATCGATTACTGCCAACACCCTGTTTCAGGGGGTTAAATTTCCGATTACAAAGGCGTTCTACATAGCTTATATTAAGGTTTCGGGAAAGTCGGGGACTACGCTTGAGTCAATTTCTGATCAGCTTGATCTTCGGTTAAACACGGTATGGGCATTCAAACAGAAGATTAAGGAGCGCATTGATAAACGCAAGTCAGTTGAGTCGTGGGAGGATATTGTGCTTGACCAAAAAAAGGGCAGATCGAAGGAAACCTCTGATTTTAGCGTTTTTAATGTGCTAAATAAATCATCCGATTTGGATTAAATAGGCTAGAAATCGTTTGAAATCAATGTTTTTTAAGCGTTAAAAAAGAATATTCTCCGGTACGTTAGGTGTACCCAATTTTTAATCGATTTCTAAGAAAAATATTCAGAAATCTTTTGCATAAACATAAATTTGATTTATCTGTTCGGGCATATAGTCGCTTATATTGAGTTAATCGGCTATTAATCAAATAGATATTTAAAAATTATTGTCAAACTTAAATTCATTCGAACATGGGCAAATTTTATCTGATTCGAAGTTGCTTACTCCTTGTGGCACTGCTTGGTTTGAGTTCGCTTTCTTTTGCACAAAAGACAGTGACAGGTCGAGTAGTGGCGAAGGAAGATGGAGCAGGGCTTCCAGGCGTTAACATTACCGAAAAAGGGACTAGCAATGGTACAGTGACAGATGCAGATGGAAAATATTCTATCACTGTAGGTTCTGGGGCCACTTTGGTATTCTCGTTTATTGGGTACGGAACTCAAGAGATTGCAGTAACTAACCAATCCACTATAGACGTAACCTTGGAAACAGATACCAAGGCTTTGGAAGAAGTGGTTGTAATTGGTTATGGTGTAGCTAATAAGCGAGACCTAACAGGTTCAATCGTGAAACTGGACGGAAGTGTGGTAGCTGATAAGCCGAATACAGACCCAGTTGCTTCATTGCAAGGTAAAGTGGCAGGTCTTTCAGTAGTTAATAACGGCACTCCTGGGCAAGCAGCCGACATTCGAATTCGTGGAACTGTATCCATTGGTAATCTTCGCCCGCTTTATGTGGTAGATGGTATTTTAAATGACAACATAGATTATATAAACCCAAATGACATTGCGACTATTGAGGTTTTAAAAGACCCTTCATCTCTTGCCATCTTCGGAAATAGGGGCGCAACTGGTGTTATTGTGGTAACTACAAAGAAGGCCAAGGAGGGTAAAACAGTAGTTAATTTTAACTCAACAATTGGTTTTAAGCAATTGGTTAACCCTATTAAAATGGTGGATGCCAGTGGTTTCAATACTTTGTATGCAGAGGAGAATGCAAACAACGGAACAACTCCTTACGATCTTTCAGCTTTGTCTGGTAATACCAACTGGATTAATGCTGTAACTCGTGTTGGCGTTAGGCATACCGATAATTTGAGTATAGCAAGTAGCACTGAAAGAAATAAATTTAACATTGGCTTGGGTTACATCACGGATGATGGACTTATCATTCATGAAAATTTGAAAAAGTACACGTTGTCATTAAGTGATGAGGCCAAACTTAATAATAATGTTAAAGTTGGCTTCAATTTAAATATTGCTAGTCAGACAGACCCTTACACAATTTTGGGGAACAATACCAACCGACTTGATGACGCAAGAAAAGTGATTCCCATGATATCACCTACAACTAAGTCTTTTTCAGTACAGGATCCTTACAGCACCAACGTAATCAATCAGAATATTTATTCATCGTTGGATGTGGCTTTGCAAAATTCTGGCGTGGTAAACCCTGTTCTTGAAATTGAGAATACATGGAATAAAGCTTCTTCTAAAACAAACCGGTATGTGGGTAGCGTATATACGGATATTAATTTTCTGAAGGATTTTAATTTCCGTGCCACATGGTATGCAGACTTGGCGTATCAAAATCAACGCTCATATAGCCCCTTGTATTACGCATATAATCCACTCGATGGTACTCCTTTCTTATACAATAATAAGACATCCTTTGTTGAGGGCAGAAATGAGTTTCGCAAAATTCAGCAAGACTACATTCTTACCTACAAGAAAAGCATCGGAGATCATAGTTTAACCGCTACAGCCGGTTTTACTACTTACTATAATGGCGTATTTGGGCTTCAAGCTGGCGTAAAGCAAGGACCTAACGCATCGGATTTGCCTATCCCCAACGATTCTCGTTTTTGGTACGTTGGTTCTGGTTTTGGCATTGTTGATCAAAATCAAACAGGGTCAGCTCAGCATGAATATTCCATCCTCTCGTTGCTAGGAAGGGTGTTGTATAACTACAAAGGAAAGTATTATTTGAATGCATCTTATCGTGATGATGGTTCTTCAAGGATACTTGGTTCAAACCGGTTCCAACCTTTTTGGGCGGTGGGTGCAGCTTGGGAGTTAAGCCAGGAAAGTTTCATGCAAAATATCAAGCAGATAAATTTCTTGAAAGTGAAAGCTTCTTATGGTGTGCTAGGAAATCAATCAGCTGTTGACGGTGGTGGTGGAACATTGGATTACCCAGGCTACCCGAATGCAAATACAAATGCTAAGGTTCCGTTTGGTAATAACCTTTATAACGCTTTCTCACCGATATATCAAACTCATGGAAACTTGAAATGGGAATCGGTTCATGGTGGTGAAGTTGGACTTGAGTTAGATGCCTTGGACAACAGACTACACGTGGAAGCTGCCTATTTTGATAAAACCACTAAAGATTTGATGTCTTACATTAGCCGTGCGAGTATCGGTTTGAGTGATGAGTTGGTTAATTTCGGTAGTCTGCGAAATTGGGGCCAAGAACTTTCTGCTGTTTGGAGACAAAGTGTAACTGGTGATTTGCGAGTTGATGTGGGTGGTAACATTACTTTTCTAAAGAATCAGGTAACGGCTCTCTCAAATGATTTCCCCAATGGTTTCTTGTCTCGTGCTTTTTTCAACAATGGAAGTGCCGAGAGCCGTTCTCAGGTAGGTCATCCCATCGGATCTTTTTACGGGTATGAAGTTGCCGGCTTGTTTCAATCTTATGCAGATGTTTTAGATGTTGCACATAACCCGATTCAATCTTCTATCGGTGCTTATGGCCCTGGAGATTTCAAATTCAAGCAGTTAAGTGCATCTGATAAAGCCGCGGGAATAGTGACGGCATCAAGCCGTACCTTCATTGGTAATCCTACGCCTAAATTCACCTATGGTATGTATGTCAATGTAAACTATAAGCAATTTAGTTTATCAGCCGATGTGCAGGGTGTGTATGGAAATTCCATTTTCCGTACGTGGGGTTCACTTGAATCTCCTTTCCAAAGGGTAAATTATGCTCAGTTTATGATGGATCGTTGGCATGGTGCCGGTACTTCGAACTGGCAGCCTATCATCAGCCAGGGACACCGAATTAATTATAATGGTTCAACCTATAACATGGAGGATGGAAGCTATTTCCGATTCCGTAATGTGCAATTAGCCTATACTTTCAACCAAAGTGCTCTTTCCAGATTAAAGCTCAATGCACTTAAAGTGTATATCAACTGCCAAAACCTGGTTACTATTAAGCACAACCATGGATACTCACCAGAGTATGGCGGTGATGCCACTGCGTTTGGTTATGACAATGGCGGTAACGCATTACCCAGAGTTACAACCCTTGGTTTAAATGTCACTTTTTAATCTAAGATGATACTTTAACGATGATGAATATGAAAAACAAAATAAAATATAGCTGGCTGTTGTTGATTCTTACAGGGTTTATCCTTGTTAGATGCGCTGATTTCCTTGATAGGAAACCCCTGCAAGCTACTTATTCCGACTATAACCAAAGTGGCTTGGAGAGTCAGGCTTTTGGTTTGTATTTGATTGTAAATACTTATGCGGGGTTGAATACACTACCGTGGTTAGACTTCAACAGTATCCGTGGAGACGATGAAATGAAGGGGAGTAGCCTTACGGATGGGGCTGAGGTTAATACCGAGTTCGATACCTTTCAATACACTAAAGATGATTGGGCAACCGATACGTATTGGAACGACCATTACTACCTAGCAAACCAGTCAAGTAAATTGATTTCTGATTTTAGAGATCAGAAATTAACGGATGACCCATCCTCGAAGCGAAATGCAGGCGAAGCTTATTTTTGGAGAGCTTATGCTTACTATGAACTTGTTAAAGCCTACGGTGAAGTACCAGTGTTTAATTATTTTTATTCAACCACTGCAGGAGGTACGAAGGCAAAGTCAACCGTGGATCAAGTTTATGCTCAAATTGATAATGATTTGGATTCAGCTAAACAATTATTACCAACC
>DPLR01000568.1 GCA_003541895.1 Cytophagales bacterium
CGGCCATTGCCATCTTCAAAAGGATGAATCGTTACGAAATAGAGATGTGCTACGGCAGCTTTTAATGTCGGATCCAATTCATTTTCTGTGTTGAACCACACGATGAAAGTTTTCATCTCCGTCTTCAATCGCGAAGCAGCGGGCGCTTCAAAGTGAACGCGCTCATGTCCTAAGGCACCAGATACAACCTGCATCGGTCCGGTAGAATCGTTGCGCCATTTACCTACAACGATCTCACGCTGCTGTGAACCAGGAAACAACAATTCGTGCCAGCGAAACAAACGTTCTTGCGAAAGTTTCTTTTCATACTGTTGGGTTGCGTCAAGCATCATTTCTACCACGCCATCCACTGCACGACTGCTTTGCACTAACCCACCCATCGCCACTCCAAGTCTGCGCGCTACCGAAGAACGAACTTCATCGGTCGGAAGTATTTCTCCTTCAATTTCGCTCGACTTTACAACATCCCAGGTGATTGTGTTTACCGATGCTTCTGCTCGTTGGCGCAAACCCAATGCTTCCATTTTTCCCAATAACTTCCCTTGCCGATGACGCAATCGTGCCAAGGGGTGCACAAGTGGCTCATGCTCCCATGAAAAGTTTGGCCATTGTTTTAAGTGATGAATGTAGCGTCTCATTCTCCGCAAAGTATGCGGTAAATATAATTCTTATTCTCCGCATTTTAAAATTAATCTCCGCTTATATTGCGGAGTTTAGTAAAACCCGCTGCTAAGTGCAAGGGTAATGTGATATACGTCTGGAATCTTCAGCAAGTCAATGAAAGGCCAATCAGGATCATGGAAAAGAATGCAGTGACTGAATTTCTTTTTTCATATGATGATAAACAAGTTATCTGTGTTTTCGAAAATCCAAGCCAGGGCGTAAAAACGACTTTTCATGGTTGGCCAGTGAATTTGGATTTAATGGCTCAAAGGATTTGCAACAGCATTAGCGGAAACCTGACGATCGAGCAGTGGCAAGTCTATATTGGTAATACACCCTACGAATCACCATGCAAGTGACTCAAAACATCACAGCATAACTCGCACTTTTTCCGGCACCTTCGTTTTCTTAGATATCATCACAGTGTCGGATGTACTATTGTTTTGAATAAAACCTATTCTTCAAATCAGTATCTTTAGATATCATACACATCGATGAGTATTCTCAGAACAGATAAGCTAACCCGTGCGTTCGGAAATTTTACAGCAGTAGATAGCTTGGACATAGCGGTTGCGAAGGGTGAGATCTTTGCTCTGCTTGGCCCAAATGGTGCTGGTAAAAGCACTGCCTTGAAAATGCTCACCACGTTGCTGCCGCCAACCAGCGGAGATGCCTACATTAATGACTACAGCATTCGGACGCAGACAAATGAAATCAGGAAAATTATCGGTTACGTTCCGCAGATGCTTTCGGCAGACGGATCTCTCACTGCTTTTGAAAATTTGTCGTTGTTTGCCAAGCTTTATGATATTCCTTCGCGCGAACGAAAGCAAAGAGTTCACGAAGCTCTAAAGTTTATGGGACTCGAAAATTTTGAACATAAACTCGTAAAGACTTATTCAGGAGGTATGATCAGACGACTGGAGATCGCACAGTCAACATTACATCAACCGAGTGTATTGTTCCTTGATGAACCCACAACAGGACTCGACCCCATTGGCCGGAAAGTAGTATGGGAACATATCGTTGCCCTTCAAAAGCAATTTTCCACCACCATCTTATTCACTACTCACTTAATGGAAGAGGCAGACGAGATTTGCAGTCGTGTTGCTTTGATGACGCGCGGTAAGTTGGCTATTGTTGGTTCTCCAAAAGAGCTGAAGGCTTCGCTTGGCGACAGTGAAGCAACGCTGGATGATGTTTTTATTCACTACACGGCAGATAAATTGGCCGAGTCAGGAAGTAGCTTTCATGACGTATCAGTCGAACGGAAAACAACAAGACGATTGGGATAATCAAGAGGATGATGGGAGTAATAAATTTTTTCAGAAAAACGTTTGTCATTGCTGAATTGGAGATGCGAAAGATATTTCACGACCCTACGGAGATTATCATGCGCGCTATTCAGCCGGCTTTGTGGCTGTTGATTTTCGGCCAGGTCTTTGCCCGCATGCACGCCATACCTGGGCAAACAAATTACATTGACTTTATGACACCGGGTATCCTTGCGCAAAGTGTTTTGTTTGTTTCTATTTTCTCCGGCATTGCCATTATTTGGGAACGCGATCTTGGCCTGATTCATAAACTACTTGCTACACCAACTCCACGAGCATCGATTGTGTTGGGCAAGGCCATTTCTGCGGGTTTGCGCACGCTGCCTATTGTTGTGATCATTTATCTTTTAGCGATCCTGCTGGGAGTTCACATTGATTGGAGTCCTTTGAGTTTGCTCGGTGTTTTGGTGATGATCATGCTCGGTGCCATTTTCTTTTCAACGTTTTCGCTCATCATCGCCTGCCTGGTAAAAACGCGTGAACGATTTATGGGAATAGGTCAATTGCTCACTATGCCGTTGTTTTTTGCAAGCAATGCAATTTACCCGACCGAGATTATGCCTGGCTGGCTCAAAGTGATTTCGCACATGAACCCCCTCACGTATATGGTGGACGCACTCCGCGAAATGATCACTGGCGTTGCCTCCGGTTTTACCCTTTCGTTTGATTTTTTGGTTCTACTAATCGCATCTGTTTTGTTTGTGGCGATTGGCGGGGTACTTTATAAAAGAGTGATTATTTAGATATCGAATCCCAAATGAAGTCAGATACTTAACTTTCCTGATAGCTTGCGCCTATAACCTTTTGTGGTAATTAATTAATTTGAAAAAGGCAGACTCTCGTTAAATTGCGCGTATGGCTTTTCTTGAAAAATTTCTAATCATAAAAAAATCAAAATTGCCGAATGCGGGCAAAGGTCTCTTCACGAAAAAAGATATTGCAAAAGGCACGCGCATAGTTGAGTACAAAGGCAAGCTGCGCATTTGGAAAGAGGTAAAACATTTGGATGGTTACAACTGCTACCTTATGTACATCACACGCAATGCTGTGATCGATGCACAACCTTTTATCAAAACGTTTGGCCGCTATGCGAATGATGCCAATGGTTTTGCGAGAGTAAAAGGTTTGAAAAACAATGCCGAGTATGTGAGCGAAGGAAATAAATGTTATATCGAGGCATTGCACTCAATCAAAAAGGGAGAGGAGATATTTGTTTCGTATGGAAAAGATTTCTGGAAACTTCAGAAGAAGATCAACGAACTCTTACCAGAAATAAATTAGATTCTCCGCATTGTGTAAGTTCATTATCTTTTTAGCTCAGAATTGGAGCTAATTTTTTGTTTAGGAACTCTGTCCTAAAAATTGGAATCTAATCTAAGTGGTCTTCACCAATACAAGTCTGATTTAATGAAGACGAGTAGCCTAAGCCTTTGTCCATATGAACTTCAACTTAGATATACTATCACTTTCTAATGGTGTTTTCTAAAACCATTATAGAAAGTGGTTTGCTCTGCCAACGTTCTATGTAGCTTACCGGAACGCTTCCCACTGGGATAAGAGCGCTTCCCAAAATAATATCTTTGTCTCCATCTCCATCCATATCTCCGGCATTCATCGTTAACCAACGCCCGTCAGCAAAACCATTAAACGTATATCGATTGTAGGTGTTGTTGCCATTGTTTTCCCAGTAAATAAAACTTTCTTCTGGTC
>DPLR01000434.1 GCA_003541895.1 Cytophagales bacterium
AGTAGACGAAATACGGAACGAGTACAATCACAACGTATCGCAGCAGGTTTATATGACGGAAGAGGTTTGGAACCAAGTTCGCAATGCCAAAGAAGATTTGATTGTGTTGATCAACGAAGCGGCCATGCAGATGACACCCGACTCAACGGGGATTGATCTGGCAAAAAAAATATTTGAGCAAACCATGGAACGCAAGACTGACCCGATTGGTCATGCGCTAACCGAATTAAAAAAAGAAATTCAGCAGACGTTTTAGTTATGGCAAAGACCGCATTGGTTGTTGGCAGCACTGGCCTTATAGGAAATCAACTAATAGAATTGCTTTTGAGTGACCCCCATTATTCAAAAGTAATTGCGGTGAGTAGAAAAAAATTAGAAAATAATCACAGCAAACTGGTCAATGTAATTTGCGAGCTAAATCAGTTGTCTGAATATAAAAATGGATTGACCGCAGACGATGTTTTCTGTTGCCTAGGTACCACAATGAAGATAGCTGGATCTAAAGAAGCCTTTCGCGCAGTAGATTTTAATGCACCCGTTTTGCTTGCTCAGATTTCGAAAGAACTCGGAGCAAAAAAATATTTATTGGTTTCTGCTCTTGGCGCTAACAAAAACTCCTCCATCTTTTACAATCAAGTGAAAGGCGAAGTGGAAGAAGCCATTCAAAAAATAGGCTTCGAATCGTATCATATCTTTAGGCCTTCCCTTTTACTCGGACCGCGAAAAGAACAACGAAGCGGTGAAGAAGCAGGTAAAATTTTTGATCGATGGCTTGGTTGGCTTGTCCCAAAGAAATATAAAGCTATCGAGTCGATTAAAGTGGCTCGAGCTATGATTGCTGCGGCCAAGACTGAGAAGTTGGGCAATGAGGTTCACGCATCAAGCGATATGCAATGAGGTTATTGTTTTTGCTTTTGGTCATTTGCTTTTCGTCAACTAAAAATTTCTCGCAGGCCTCGTTTTATATCTCCGGTAGAATAATCGATGCCCAAACCAAAAAGCCAGTACCATTTGCTACCGTTTTTCTCGCGCGAACAAGTATTGGGATGGTTACCAATGAAGATGGCACCTTCAATCTTGAATCAATTCCACAAGGCAAATACGATTTTACGGTCTCAATGTTGGGTTATGAGCGGTTTTCTAAGTCGATTGATCTAAGTGAGAAATCGGTAAATAACTATATCGTTGAATTAAAAACAACTGAGGTAGAACTTGAGTCTGTAACGGTAACTGGTCATAAAGAAAAATGGAATCCTACACTTTATAGCAAATTTGAAAAAATATTTCTTGGCCAAACCGCTAATGCTTTTCATTGTAAGGTCATTAATCAACGAGATATTTTTTCTTACAACGAAAAAGAAAAATTGATCGCTATATCAAAAAAACCAATTGAAGTATTGAACCAAGCTTTGGGGTATAAAATTTTTTATGACCTGAAACAATTTGAAGCAGATTTCGAAAACGACAGACTTACTATGTCCGGAGAAATTCGATTTGAAGAACTTGTGCCTGCAAATGGAAAACAAAAAGCGAAATGGCTAAAAGAACGAGACCGTGCTTATTACGGCTCAATCGAACACTTTCTCCGTTCACTGCTCAACCACCAATTGACAGAAAATTACTTCTCCATTATTGGGCCAAATGGCAATATCCTTCACGAAGAAGATATCCTGAAAAATGACTCGATCCGGTTTAGCGGTCAGCTCAATGTAAAATTCAGCAAAGAGTTGCCCGAAAATTTAAATATGCAACGAAGACAGGACAGAGATGGGCGACAACAATCTGAAGTGATTTTCAATGGCTCTCCAATTAAAATCTATCAAAACGGATATTTCGAAGATTTTCACAACGTTGTTTTCCTTGGCTATTTTCAGTTAGGCAACGTTGCCGAGATGGTTCCTCTAGGGTACGTTCCATATCAAGGGTTAAGTAAAAAATAGTTGTTATGATTGCCGTTATCCAACGAGTAGCTGAAGCATCTGTCACTATTGATGGCAAAATAAAATCTAAGATAGAAAAAGGTTTGTTGGTTTTGATTGGAATTGAAGATGCGGATACCGATGAAGACATTCAATGGCTAGCAGCTAAAATTGTGAACCTGCGCATCTTTAATGATGCTTATGGCGTAATGAATGTGAGTGTGAAAGATGAAGACGGAGACATTATTATAGTGAGTCAGTTTACGCTTCATGCCAGCACTAAAAAAGGAAATCGACCGAGCTATATCAAAGCATCCAAACCTGAAGTGGCCATTCCACTTTACAAAAAAATTATTGACGAAATCTCAAATCAACTTGGCAAGTCTGTTAGCACAGGAGAGTTTGGCGCTGACATGAAAGTACAATTGATCAATGACGGGCCAGTAACCATCATCATCGATACTAAAAACAAAACCTGATTAATTGTTGGCGGCAAGCGCTACTAAAATAAAATTGACGAATACGTAAGTACCCCCAATAAATCGATATCCAATTTTATTTACACGAACACATGCTTCGTGCTTTTCTTTGTCGTGAAGCTTCAAACAAATTGCTGATACAACAAGAATCGCAAAGATCGTAAAGAACGTAATGGCGTGAAGCGTATCAACCAAAGTGAAAGATGCCGACTCGGGCAGGATGGAATCAATAATATATTTATTACCCACCGCAGCGAAAAGTCCACCCACAGGCAAACCAAATCGAGGCTCAACCTCGCCCGGATGTGGCGCAAACCCAACCATCGATATGAGAAAAGCGATGTACATACCGATAAAAATTTTGAGGAATAAACCCCACGCATTTCGGTTAATATCCATCTCGATTAAGAAAGCAGAAAATGTTTGGTTTGCTTTTTCAATTCGGTCGTCACCAAATCCGGTTTCGTAAGCATTGTCAATCACACTTACTTTAAAATTTTTAATCCTCCATCCAGCTAACGTTTCATCAGAATCAAACTTGCTGCCTTTCAAATCTGGCTTGAATACAAGATCATTTTTATCGTACAAAGAATTTTCAATTTGAATTTTAAGGTGTTGCCGATCAAATGGGAAGTCAAGCACATTCCAATTCTCTTTCATAGTGCATTTCATTTTCATCAGTACCCATTTCTTTCCCTCAAGTGAATCTTCCAGCAGCTGAGGTGTGTCAATTGACTTTGCATTGGTAATATCCAGTTGTCGTTCAAAGTCAAATTCCTTGTTGCTGTACAGAAACCAAAGCCAGAAACGAGAGGTGTATTCCTGATCGTGAAAATTAATATCGTGCACACTCATTACATAGGTGCCAATTTTCACTGTATCTGGGGTTGCATACGCCAGTGATGAAAAGTTTAACAGGGCTATAAAAAGCGTGGTTCGGGACATAACCTATCAAAGTAAGCAACTCCCAGCGATTTGAGCAATTACAATTTTAAAATGGATGCTTTGGTATTGGGGATTCTGTTGTATTTTTCAGAAAATTTAAACCACATGAATTCATTTGTTCTAATACTTCACTCAGCCAATCGCTTTATTCTGCTCGCATTGTTGCTCCTTGTCATCGTTCGTGCATTTAATGGGTGGCAAAAGAAATCTGCTTTTGAAGCTACAGATAACAAATTAGGATTGTTTCTTTTTATATCGACACATACCCAATTACTTCTTGGATTGATTTTATATTTCATCAGCCCTGCCGTAGTTTTTAGTGGCGAATCGATGAAAGACAGTGTGGCGCGGTACTGGCTGGTAGAACACATTTCAGGAATGTTCATCGCGATTGTGCTGATTACGATGGCAAGAATCACCGCCAAGAAAATGACTGACGACACCGCCAAGCACAAGCGTTTGTTTACCTTCAATTTATTGGCTCTAGTAATCGTTGCCGCAATGATCGCATTAAGTCATCGCGGATTTTTCACCGTGACTTGGTAGATTTTTAGAATTGTTTTATTTGATTGCACTGAATTTGTAAATCGTTTGCTGCGTATACGTTTCTCCTTTCTTCAACACCGTAGATGGAAAGTTGGGATGATTAGGTGAATCAGGAAAGTGCTGCGCTTCTAAACAAAAGGCTGTGCGGAAATTGTAAGGCCTGTTTCCTTTACCCAAATCCTTACCATCTAAGAAATTGCCGGAATAAAATTGCAAGCCAGGCTCGGTGGTAAATACTTCCATCACCCTGCCGCTGGTCGGTTCTATTACCTTTGCCGCAAGGGTCAACTCGTTTTGCTTTTTACTCAAAACAAAATTGTGATCGTATCCTTTTCCAAATTTCAATTGCTCATCGCTTTCATTAATTCGTTCGCCAATTTTGTGCGGTGATGTAAAATCGAATGGAGTTCCTTTTACATTACGAAGTTCGCCATTGGGAATAAGTGTGCTATCGATTGGTGTAAACTGGTCCGCTGTTATCATCATTTCATGATTCAAAATATCTCCGCTACCCTCGCCCGCCAAATTGAAAAACGAATGATGTGTTAAATTTAAAATTGTTTCAGAGTCGGTGGTGGCTTTGTAATCAATGATCAATTCATCGTTGTCGGTAAGCGTATAGGTCACTTCAACATCCAATGAGCCCGGGTAATTCTCTTCACCGTCAGCGCTATGATAACTTAACTTGATAGAATTCTTTTTGAATTCAGATATCTTCCAGAAAACCTGATGAAATCCCTTGGGTCCGCCATGCAAAGCATTAGCTCCATTGTTCAATGCAAGTTGATATTCTTTTCCGCCCAACGAAAATTTTCCTTTTGCAATTCGATTGCCGTAACGACCAATCATCGCGCCAAAATATTTATTGCCATTGATGTATTGCCTTAGCGAATCATATCCCAAAACAACATCTCCCAGCTTTCCATTTTTATCGGGCACCCAAAGTGAAACCAGTTTCCCTCCGTAATTCGTTATCTCGGCTTTTAGTCCGTTGGCATTGTAAAGAGTAAATGACTTGAGTGTATCCGTAGAGGGCAAAGATTGATTCATGGTGTCGGCATTCTTTTTAGGAGAACAGGCAAAACAAATAATTAATGATAGCAAAAGGACTATTCTCATTTTAAAATAGATTTTATCAATGGAAAAAATCAGGAAACAAAACTATCAAAGGCTTTTACAAATCCTTTCATTTCATCTTCGGTACCGATACTCACACGGCACCACTCTTTTTGCTGGTATTCCCAAATCCGAATGAGGTATCCCCTTTCTTCAAGGTTGCTCAATATTTTTTTACCATCCGCAGGCGCGGGAAATAAAACCACGTTAGTCAATGACTTACCATAAACTATTTTTTTCTGATCGAGATAATCCGTCAGCACCTTTCTAGCAACTGCATTTTTTGTGCGAACCATTTTCATAAAATCTTCATCGCCCAAACTTGCTTTCGCGGCAGCAATAGCTGTCTGGCTTGGAGAAATTGTATCCCCGTACTTCGCAATTTTGGCAAGCGTATCGGGGTGGCCAACAAGGTAACCCATGCGTAAACCAGCGAGGCCATAAATTTTGGAGAACGTTCGCGACACCACGATGTTGGGATTTTTCTGCACCAATCCTACCATCGATTTTTGTTCCGAAGGTTCTAAGAATTCAAGGTAAGCCTCATCGCAATAAACTAATGTCTTCTTCGAAGCGTCCTCACAAAACGATTTGATTATAGAATCGTTGACAACTGTCCCTGTTGGATTATTTGGATTGCAAATAAAAACCAAACGCGTATCAGATTTAATAGCAGACGAAAGTGTATTGAAATTATGCTCCAGCTTTTCATTCAAATCTACTTTATCCCACGTTGCGTTCATTCGCTCGGCATAGGTCATCAATAACGGAAAAGTAGGATATGCCGAAAGCACTCGCCCACCTTGCAAACCATAGGCAATTCCTGTTTGACAAAGCAACTCACCTGAACCAGCTCCCAATAAAATATTTTCTGAAGCAACCCCTTCTTTCGCAGCCAAAATTTTTCTAAACTCATCAAGTTCATTGAAAGCATACCGGTTTCCTTTCGTCACTATTTCCGCAACGGCTTTCTTTGCTTTCTCTGACGGACCATAGGGATTTTCATTGGAGTTAAGTCGCACTTTTAAATTCGAGGGCTGCGGATAAAAATCAATTTCAGCTTGGCTTACAGGCGCAGCCATCAATTGGTTGATGATAGAAGTCGATAAAGTAAATCCAGCCGAGAGTGCTGCCGTAGATTTGAACCAATCTCTGCGCGAAAGTGATTTTTTCATAACTCAAGATTTTGTCCTTTGAAAGTACAAAATCCGCAAGCGTTATGAAAGTGAATTTATTTAACTGAATTTTCGATGGCCTTCATCAACCGACCTAGGTATTCACCATCAGTTTCATCGAAGTCGTTTAAGCGATCGCTATCCACATCAAGCACGAGAAACACCTTTCCATTTTCAAAAGCCGGCAAAACAATTTCCGATTTCGAATCTGAGTTGCAGGCAATGTGCCCGGGAAATTCATCAACGTTGGGAACGATGATTGTTTTCTCTTCTTTCCAAGCTGCTCCACAAACTCCTTTGCCAAAACCAATTCGTGTACAAGCTATTGGCCCTTGAAATGGGCCGAGCACTAATTCATTTTCTTTGACGAAATAAAACCCAACCCAAAAAAAATTGAAGGTCTGCTTGAGTGCTGCAGCCACATTAGAAAGATTAGCAATTAAGTCCGGTTCGCCCGAAATTAAAGATTCAATCTGTGGTAGCAAGGTTTTGTAACGCTCTGCTTTTTGTGATGAGGTTGCTATGATTAAATTTTCTGCCATGATCCATTCAATCCATTATATCATGAATTGGTTCCATCTTCCTGCTTAGGTTCAATCACCTCAGTGACAATTACAGTGGTAGAGCTTTCAACATGAGTTTCAGTTATCTCCAAGGAATTTTCATTGGGAACTTCGGGAAGATTATGATGCGGGAAAAATTTGCGTTGAAAAATCAAAATACTTACCACGCCAAGAAAAATAGATGAATCAGCAATGTTAAACACCGGACTAAAGAATTCAAAGTACTCGCCCGCCTTAAGCGGAAACCAATCTGGAAAATAAAAATGGAAAAGCGGGAAATACAACATATCGATCACTTGTCCATGAAACCATGGGGTTGGTGAACCGAATGGTGCGTTTTGTAGATACACGCCATAAAACGTACTATCAATCACATTGCCGACAGCTCCACCTAAAATCAGTGCAAGGCAAACTAAAAAGCCTGGATGCGGATTTTTCTTATTGATTTGATGCACCAAATAATAACCAATGCCAAACATGGCAGCAATTCGAAAGATGGTAAGTGCCAACTTGCCGAATTCGTTTTCCCACCGAATGCCAAACGCCATGCCTGGGTTCAACAAATAATGCAAGCGAAACCATTGACCGATTACGTTTACCTCTTCGTGAATTTGCATGTAATGATGTACGAGCAACTTGCTGGCTTGATCAAGACAAATAATAACTAACGCGATTAAAAAATATTTTGCGTACTTCATTCCAATTAATTGATTAACACTTTTTGATTTTCACTTTCAACACAAAATCGTCCATATCTACTTCGGTGGCATCTGGCACTTGGTCTTTTAACTCCAAACTGAGGGCCTGAGTTTCAGAGCAAATGTAATCTTTGAACTCGGTTAAGGAAGCCGTGGCCAATTCGCCATCTTTTTCCACCTCAATTCCAATTTTATCAAGTACTTCCAAACCAATGTCTTTGCGAATATTTTGAACGCGATTCACAAAATCACGCGCCACACCTTCCAACTTCAGGGCCGGTGTAATCGTTACGTCCAATGCTACGGTGATACCTGCCTCGCTTGCCACGGACCACCCTGGAATATCTTGCGATGAAATCAATACATCTT
>DPLR01000174.1 GCA_003541895.1 Cytophagales bacterium
CAGATCGCCCGTAAGGTAATTGACGCGTTCGCGCTAAAAGGTAAAACCAATAAATACTTTCAAGACCTCAGTAGAAGAGAACAAGAAATCCTTGATCTGCTAAGCAAAGGATTCAGGTACAAAGAAATTGCCGATAAACTTTTTTTGAGCATTGACACAGTGCGTACGCATGCCAGAAACATTTATGAAAAATTGCATGTGAATAGTAGGGTTGAGGCTCTAAAGAAAACGGGTTTCTTGTAAAACAGGCGAATTCGCCAATCTTACCTTTCTCCAAAGGTTACTACTTTTTTCACATTTCGCTTGATGTTGGTGCAGTGTAAGTTTGATTATCAGTTCAAGAATCAAAAAAACCTAAATTATTATGAAAAAGTTGGCATTGCTTTTTTTTCTATGTGTTCATTTTACCGGCTATGGGCAAGAGTTCCCAGTAGCATGGAAATCAAAATTCAGTTTTAATCCTGATCGAACTTTTTTTTCAGGAGATGGAAAATTTGTAGCCGCGCGCGATGAGTCGCAGGCTGAAATGTTGGATGGTGAAACCGGCAAAACCATTTGGAAAATCAATTTTAACAAAGACCTGAAAATAAAATCACTGGCACGGGCTGTTTTCAATCAGGGGGCTGGTATCGTTTTGTTTTTCAACAAAGACGGAAAAAAGGAAAGTGGAGACAAAGTGATCGTTGATTTTAATACGGGAAAAGAATTGTGGCGTACCAAAGGATTTGCCGGTGTTGATAATGATGATCAATATCATTTTGCGCATTGTATGAATTTAGTTTATAAGGGAATGACCATTGTGTTTGACGATGCAACCAAAAAGTTTACAGGCATTGATGTAATTACCGGAAACAAAAAATGGGAGTCGAATGCATATCCTGATCTAGATCTAAATAAAAATATTAGCATCGATGAAATTGAGGGCACAGAGTATGCAAAAATCCAAATTGCGTTTGAAGATGACGAAACCAAGAACCGAGATGAATACATGAGTATTCTCACAGGGCAAACCATAGTTCCAACAAAGATTAAAGAAACTGGAAGTGGCAGCACCATCAAAGGAGCCAACCGTGTTTACATCACGAAAGTCGTTGATAACAATCGAATCAGGTTGATTGGAGCAATGAGAATGCTTTCCCCAACTAAAATCAAGTATGATCTGAAAGTTTCGGGAGATTACAACTGGTCCAAACAATTTAGTGGAAGCGCTGTTCGACAGTTGTTCAACAATGAGCCCTATGTAAAAATGGATGTGCAGGGCGATAAAATTTTTGTCTTAGCAAAGCAAATCATGGTGTTTGATCTTAAAACGGGCGAACAATTGTGGCAAGAAGCATATGATAATTGCGATGCATCAGCAGGCCTGAGAGCAAAACAAGAATTCGGCATTGCAGGCTGGCCATTGTTAGACGGTGACTTTGTTTACTATGTTGATCTCGTGGGACGGAATGCAATCAAAAAAGTAGAAGCAAAAACAGGTAAAGTAGTTTGGCAAACCGAGCCTATTAAATCAAACGATCGTGTACCTAATTTAAATATTATCAATGGCGTGTTAATTGCTCAGTTTGGTGGCATGATTAATACTCAAATTTATATACCTGGTATGAATGGAGTCCCAGACAGATATAAAAATGAAAACCGCTTCGATGGCGATTATGGTGTGCGTGCATACGACCTAAATACAGGCGCTACTATATGGGATACACATAATCTTGCCGGTAAGCTTGGTGACAAATTTTCTGATCGAATTTCAACTATTTATGGTGTCGGTAATAAATTAGTTGTAGCTAGTGATAAGAATCTTTTTTGCCTTGATGCAAAAACAGGTGATATAGTCTATAAAACGCCACTCAATGAAAGTAAAATTGGCGATACGTTTGCCATGCTAGTTTCTGACGATAACCGCTCACTTTATATTCTTTGCGATGGAGGAATTGCCTCTGCCGACATCGCGACAGGTAAACTTAACTATGCTACTAAGACAGGCGACATTTTATGGAAAGTGCCGGGCGAAGACACCTACAGTTTTTGGTATGGTAGCAATTATTTTTTGTTAATCGGAGAGAAAAATTTTATCGGCTTTGATCTGGCCACGGGAAAAGTCAAAGGAAAAATGAAGTGGAAAGTAAAGCCTTTGTTTACTACTGATGGCAACTACATTTTCGATCGCGATGACGAAAAAGTTACCAAATACGCAGTGAACAAATAGATAGGTTTTGGTTTGCGAACGTCAGGCAAAACGATTTGTCTGACGTTCTTTATTATTCTACATTCAAAATAAAAATGGCATGAAAAATATTTTGATAGCAGCTGTGATTTTGATAACGTTTGTGCGGGCACAGGCACAAGCCAGACGCACCGTGAACATTGAAGATCCCAGTTTTTCGCAAGCAGAAAAACTTTACAAGGACGATAAGTATTCAGAAGCAATTCCGCTTTACGAGGATTTTCTAAAATCGAACCCCGAACATCAGGATTGCCTCTATCATCTCGGGCTCTGTTACCGATATACTTCACAGCCACAAAAAGCGATTGATTTGCTAAAGAAACTTGAACAAGTAAATGCAAATTATTGGCCATGGTTTTATTATGAAATGGGTGTGGCGTACACTGAACTATTTGAGTATGATCTTGCAGTGGAAAGATTTAAAGAGTTTAATAAGAAGTACCTTCCTACATCTACAAATGAAATCTATCGTCACCAGGCTAAATACAAAATGAACTATGCAGCAAATCAAAAGGTGCTCAAAGAAATGCCTAATTCAATGAAGGATGCAATCAAGTTAAGTAATATTGTGAACAGTGATTATCAAGATGCCTTCCCATATTTAGATCCTACTGGCACTAAGCTTTACTTTTCATCGAAAAGATTAGGAGGAATAACCTTGGAAGAACCAACTGCTAAAGAAGGCGATGATGATTTGTATTTTACTATTCGTTCAGGTGACTCTTGGTCAGCACCTCAGCTGTTGCCAGAACCAATAAACTCATCAAAAAACGAAGGAGCGCCTTGCTTTTCTGGGGATGGGCAGACGATGGTTTATACAGCCTGCAACCGTGATGACGCTGTGGGGAGTTGCGATCTTTACATCTCATCTTTGGAGGGAGATGAATGGACAAAGCCGATTAACGTAGGAAATGTAGTTAACAGTAAAGATTGGGATTCTCAACCAACGATTTCAGCGGATGGAAACAAAATTATTTTTGTTTCAGATCGGCCTGGGGGCTACGGTTCGTATGATTTATACATGACCGAAAAGAATATCTTTGGCGATTGGGGACCCGCCTGTAACCTTGGTGGAATGATCAATACTCCTTTTGGAGACACCTCTCCGTTTCTCAGCCAGGACGGAAAGACTTTATATTTTGCCTCAACAGGTCATCCCGGGTACGGTAGTTATGATCTTTTCAAAACCGTTTTTGAAAATGGTAAATGGAGTTTGCCTGTTAATTTAGGTAAGCCTCTAAATACTTCTGGAGACGATAGATTCTTTACCATTGGAGGCAATGGCGAGATCGGCTATTTCTCTTCAGATCGTGATAAAGGTGATGATCTATATCAAATTGAAATTCCTGAATCGATGCGACCAAAACCAACGATTGTGGTGGAGGGAATTGTAACCAATGCAAAAACAAATTCACCTGTGGCTGCTTATGTAATGGTGGAAGATATTGTTTCGGGCGAATTGATTGCCGTGAACAAAAGCAATTCCGTTACCGGAAAATATTTAGTGGTGCTTCCCTCAGGAAGAGATTACAGCGTGACAGCCAACAAAGAAGCATTCTTTTTTTACTCGCAGCGATTCAACGTTCCTCCCACATCGCAATACCGGGAGATAAAAAAAGATATTCCATTACGACCGATTGAAAAAGGAGCGAAAGTCATCCTCAATAATATTTTCTTCGAAACCGGAAAGGCAACGCTCTCGCCTGAAAGCAGACTTGAACTTCAAAAAGCAATCGACTTAATGAAAATGAATCCATCGATGATCATTGAAGTGGGTGGCCATACAGATAATGTTGGCGATGATGCCTCGAACATGAAACTCTCTCACGACCGCGCTAAATCCGTTCGCGATTATTTGGTGCAAGGAGGAATTGCCTCTACAAGACTGCAAGCCAAAGGGTATGGAGAACTCAATCCCGTGGCCGACAACGAAACCGAAGAGGGAAGGCAAGCGAATCGGAGAACAGAATTTGTTATTCTGGAATTTTGATAATTAAATTTTGAATTAATTTTAGAGATGCGATCTCTACTCAGGTATTCCCTCATTTTATTTTTGCTTCTTTCGTTGCCGGGTTTCTCTCAAAATTCCAAAGGCGATAGCTATTATAAGCAAGGTCAAGAACAGCTCGACAAGAAAGAGGCTGAAAAAGCCTTGCAATTTTTTTTGAAAGCGCGCAACGAATACATCAAAGAAGGGAATCTTCATTGGGCGCTTACGTCCATGCAAAACGTGGCCACGTATTATCAGGACACCAACAATGGCGAAGCAGCAAAAAAAATTATTCTCGAAACCATCGCGGCTATACCGCAAAAAACAAAAGAGGAAATATCTACTCATGCTTCGCTGCAAGATAATTTGGGTTATACCTATGCCAATGTGTTGAACGATCCCGAAAAGGCGTTGGCGTGTTATAGTGAATCCATTAGGCTTTACGGATTAATTGATCAGGCCAATACACCAATGTGTGCTTTTGAATTGACCAACCGTGCTACAACTTATTTCTCGTTGAATAATTTTCAAGCAGCGGTAGATGATCAGCTGAAAGCCATTTCGATTTATGAAAATGATAAAGAGACCAATCCCGATGACTTAGCTAGAAAGATTCGCGATTTAGGGAGAATGTATGCAGAGATGTCGTACGAAAATAAGGCACTAGAGGCATATCAAAAAGCAAAATCAATAATTCCAGCCGACAACAAAGCACTTCAGGCAATGTTGCTTAACGATATGGGTGGCGCAAACATGAGGTTAAATAAACTTATGATTGCCATGGGGAATTATCGAGAGTCGTTGGCATTGAATGAACAAGTATACGGAAAGGATGCGTCCAACTATGCATTGACATTATTAAATATTGCGGAACTGAATAGGAAGATGGGTGATCTCGATCAAGCATTGATCAATTATCAAGAGGTTCTTCTGATTTACCAAAAAACCCCGCCTGAAGATCTTTCGAACATAATAGACGCGATGGTGGAGGTAAGCAGTTTGCTCAATGATTTAGGTTTGAATGAAAAACAAGAAGAGGTATTGACACAAGCGCAAAATTTTGCAGTTACAGCATTTGGTGCGAACAGTTTACAAGAGGCGGATGTGTACACGCAAAAAGCCAACAT
>DPLR01000509.1:0-2745 GCA_003541895.1 Cytophagales bacterium
GTTAAAAAATTGAAAGAAGCTGGAGCTGATACTGTTGAGCTTTGCGAAACGAAAGGTCACCCAATTGTTTTCGGTGAAAAGAAAATTAATTCATCGTTGCCAACCGTTCTGGTGTACGGCCACTACGATGTTCAACCGCCTGATCCTCTCAACTTGTGGACTTCACCTCCGTTTGAACCTGTTATCAAAGACGGAAAAATATTTGCCCGCGGTTCTTGCGATGATAAAGGCCAGATGTACATGCACATCAAAGCTTTTGAAGCCATGATGAAATTGAATCAAGTTGCATGCAATGTGAAATTCATGATTGAAGGCGAAGAGGAAGTGGGCTCTGATAACCTCGGTACGTTTGTGAAAGAAAATAAAGATAAGCTCAAAGCAGATGTCATTTTGATTTCTGACACAGCCATGATTTCACTCGATCATCCTTCCATTACAGTCGGGCTTCGAGGTTTGAGTTATTTGGAAGTGGAGGTTACAGGTCCCAACAGAGATTTACATTCTGGAGTTTACGGAGGCGCTGTTGCAAATCCAATTAATGTGTTGGCACAAATGATTGCTTCCATGCACGATGAAAACGGAAGAGTTACAATTCCAGGATTTTATGACAAGGTAATTGCCTTGAGTGATGCCGATCGGAAAAAATTGAATGAAGCTCCGTTTGATCTTGACGAGTACAAAAAGGATTTGAACATTGATGACGTGCGTGGCGAGAAAGGATACACAACTATTGAGCGCACAGGCATCCGCCCGACCTTAGATGTGAACGGAATTTGGGGAGGCTATACAGGTGAAGGTGCAAAAACAGTTTTGCCTTCCAAGGCATCAGCCAAAATTTCGATGCGCTTAGTGCCCGATCAAAACAGTTCTGAGATAACCGAATTGTTCACGAAACATTTTCTCTCGATCGCACCGAAGTCTGTAAAAGTAAAAGTTACTCCACATCACGGAGGTCAACCGGCTGTAACGCCAACGGACTCAAAAGCATTCAAGGCTGCGAGCAAGGCATTTGAAGAAGTGTGGGGCAAAACGCCAATACCTACGCGCGATGGCGGCAGCATTCCGATTGTAGCGCTCTTTAAAAAGGAATTAGGATTAGATACTGTGCTTATGGGTTTTGGTCTTGACAGCGATGCGATTCACTCACCCAACGAACACTACGGTGTAAAGAATTTTTTATTGGGCATTGAAACAATTGTAGCCTTCCACCAGCATTTCAGTAAAAGCTAATTTATTCGATTCGAAGAAATTTTTCTTCGGATTTGAATCCATCTTGTTGCAGGATTTTTTTGAATTGCTGTTTCGTGGGTTTAAATGTGTTGGTGCTGTCATGCACTTCGGTTATTGCTCGCAATTCGTTTAATTCTTGTTTGGTCGCGATTTCACCAATAATAATTCCTCCTTTTATTTTTTCGAGCTTGCGTACTTGCCAGCTGTCAGAAAAAATTCTTTTACTCAAGAAAAAGTAGCCTTTGAACTTTCGAATAACAAAGCGATTATTTCTTAAATAAAGTGTATCGACTGAATTTGTGTGGATAAAGACTGAATCACCTCGTTGAATTTGCCTTCGAACAAAAGTGAGCCTTAAGGACAAATTAAATTCAATTCTTGTAAAGGAAGTGTCGTGCATTACCCTCTCGGATGAATCTAGAATTGATTTTAAACCTTTTTCAATTGTTTGCTTTTCTTTTATTATTGAGTATTCGTTGATAGTTAAAACTGATGAATCACTCGTGCTCAAATATTTCCCAAACAATTTTTTAGGAACGGACTTTTCATCTTGAACTCCTTCGGGCTGTGGAACTTCAAAACGCGCAGAATCAATACAAGCACTTAATATGAGAAACGAAACTGCTGCTAGTTTGTGTTTCACCGGATGAAACTTTCAAAACTTTTGTGATCGCGGTGGTAGAGCACTTCTTTTGGTAACGATTTAAAGTAATCGTAGGTAATCTTCAGCCCTTCGGCACGCGAAACTTTTGGTTCCCATTTTAAAATTTCTCTTGCCTTGGTAATATCTGGCTGACGTTGCTTCGGGTCATCTTTTGGCAATGGCTTGAAAACAATTTTTTGATTCGTGCCAGTTAGCTTAATAATTTCTTCAGCAAAATCTTTGATCGTTATTTCAGCAGGGTTACCAATGTTTACCGGAAGAACATAATCGCTCATGAGCAAGCGGTAAATCCCCTCAATCAAATCATCGACATAGCAGAATGAACGAGTCTGCAATCCATCACCAAAAATAGTGAGGTCTTCCCCGCGCAGGGCTTGCCCGATAAATGCAGGTAACACTCGCCCATCGTTCAGTCGCATACGAGGACCATAGGTATTGAAAATTCTCACGATGCGAGTATCCACTTTGTGATACGTGTGGTAAGCCATCGTCATAGCTTCCTGAAAGCGCTTGGCTTCATCATAAACTCCGCGAGGCCCAACGGGATTTACGTTCCCATAATATTCTTCAGGTTGAGGATGAACCGTGGGATCACCATACACTTCAGAAGTTGACGCGATCATGATTCGCGATTTTTTGGAACGTGCAAGTCCAAGTAGATTGTGGATTCCGAGCGAACCAACTTTCAAGGTTTGAATCGGAATTTTTAAATAATCAATAGGGCTGGCAGGTGAAGCGAAATGAAGAATGGCGTCCACTTTGCCGGGTACAAAGATATAGTTTGATACATCACGTTTATAGAAAGAAAATTTTTCATTACTTGCGAGGTGCGCGATATTATCCGGACTGCC
>DPLR01000509.1:2882-3031 GCA_003541895.1 Cytophagales bacterium
GGCAGGTGAAGCGAAATGAAGAATGTAATCCAGATGACCAGGTACGTGAACAAACTTTGAAACATCGTGATTGTAGAATTCAAATTCTTTTAACTTGAAAAGATGCTCAATGTTACGAAGATCACCCGTGATCAGGTTGTCCATGGCAA
>DPLR01000699.1 GCA_003541895.1 Cytophagales bacterium
TGTTTCAGCAAAATATGGTATCGGATTCTGGAAACCCGGTGCAGGAATTATTCACCAGGTAATTCTCGAAAATTACGCATTTCCAGGCGGTATGATGATAGGAACCGATTCGCATACAGTAAATGCGGGAGGTTTAGGAATGGTAGCCATTGGTGTTGGCGGTGCAGACGCAGTAGATGTAATGAGTGGAATGGCTTGGGAATTGAAGATGCCTAAATTGATTGGCATAAAGCTTACAGGAAAATTGAATGGCTGGACTTCTGCTAAAGATGTGATTTTGAAAGTAGCTGGCATTCTTACTGTAAAAGGAGGAACTGGCGCTATCGTTGAGTACTTTGGCGAAGGTGCAACTTCTATGAGCTGCACTGGCAAAGGAACGATCTGTAACATGGGTGCTGAAATCGGTGCCACAACTTCCACATTCGGTTACGATAGCTCAATGGAGCGTTATCTTAATTCTACTGGTCGTGCAGAAGTGGCGAAGATGGCCAATAAAATCAAAGAACATTTAACAGCTGATCCTGAGGTTTACAAAAACCCAGAAGCCTATTTTGATCAGGTAATTGAAATCAACCTGTCTGAATTGGAGCCGCATTTGAACGGTCCTTTCACTCCGGATTTGGCAACGCCCATTTCTAAAGTGAGGGAAGAAGCACAGAAAAATGGATGGCCCTTAAAAGTAGAAGTTGGTTTGATCGGATCATGTACCAACTCCTCTTACGAAGACATTTCACGCGCAGCAAGTTTGGCAAAACAGGTATCTGAAAAAGGCTTGAAGACGAAAGCCGAATTCACCATCACCCCGGGTTCTGAGCAAGTGCGTTACACTATTGAACGCGATGGCTTTATCGATACATTCCATAAAATTGGTGGCAAAGTTTTCGCGAATGCATGCGGGCCTTGCATTGGTATGTGGAACCGAGTTGGTGCTGAGAAGAAAGAAAAGAATACCATCGTTCATTCGTTCAACAGAAATTTCCAATCACGCAATGACGGTAACCCAAATACCTATGCATTTGTGGCTTCACCTGAACTGGTAACTGCCTTAGCGATTGCCGGAGATTTAGGTTTCAACCCGATCACCGATACATTGGTTAACGAACAAGGACAAACTGTAAAACTCGACCCTCCTACCGGAGATGAACTTCCTAAAAAAGGTTTTGATGTAAAAGATCCAGGCTTTCAAGCTCCCGCGAAGGATGGAAGCAAAGTAGAAGTGAAGGTTGACCCTAACTCTGATCGATTGCAATTGCTCGAGCCTTTTGCTGCTTGGGAAGGAAAAGATCTTTCGCGCCTCCGTCTTTTGATTAAAGCAAAAGGCAAGTGTACCACCGATCATATTTCAATGGCGGGCAAATGGTTAAAGTACCGAGGGCATTTAGATAATATTTCGAACAACTTATTGATCGGTGCTACCAACTATTTTAATGGTGCAATTAATAGCGTTCGCAATGGCTTAAGTGGTCATTATGATGAGGTTCCTAAAGTACAACGCGCATACAAAGCTGCAGGCATCGGATCAATTGTAGTGGGCGATGAAAACTATGGCGAGGGTTCGTCACGCGAGCACGCTGCCATGGAGCCTCGTCACCTTGGCGTTCGTGCGATCCTTGTAAAATCATTTGCTCGTATTCACGAAACCAATTTGAAGAAGCAAGGCATGTTGGCGTTGACTTTTGCTGACAAAGCTGACTACGATAAGATCCGTGAAGACGATATTTTTGATATCAAAGGGCTGATGAGTTTCTCACCTGAGAAACCACTAACTATAGTTATTCATCACAGCGATGGTAAGATTGAGGAAATTCAGGCTAACCACACCTACAACAAAAATCAGATTGACTGGTTTAAGGCGGGAAGCGCTTTGAATGCCATGGGCAAGTCAAAGCCAAAGCCAACGGCAAGTGCTGCACCAAAATCAAAGCCAGCTGCGAAATCCAGCGCTAAGAAAGCTGCGCCTAAAAAATCAAAGCCAGCTGCGAAGAAAAAAGTAGTGAAGAAGTCCGTGAAAAAAGTTACAGCTAAAAAAGTAGTGAAGAAAAAAGCAGCTAAGAAGCCTGTCTCCAAAAAGGCTACGAAAAAAGTAGTGAAGAAGGTGGCCAAGAAAAAAGGCAAGCGCTGATTTTGGTTTAAAGATTTGAAATTCAAAAGGCTTCCATTAGTGGAAGCCTTTTTATCTTCAATGCAATGCAAATACCCGAGTGCATTCAACTAATTGAAAGAGGCTTCCCAAAGAAAATTGATAAATTAATCTGGGCGGACCTTGGTTGTGGAAATGGTTTATTCACAAAAGCGCTGGCGTCTTTGCTTGGGAAGAAAAGCAAAATCTTTGCACTCGATAAAACGCATCAAATCATTGAACCGATTTACCATTATTCAGAGATCGAATTCATTAAGACGGACTTTGTCGGTGAACCATTGACACTAAAAAACCTTGATGGAGTACTAATGGCGAATTCACTTCATTATGTGAAAGACAAGCCAAAATTAATTCTTGAAATA
>DPLR01000414.1 GCA_003541895.1 Cytophagales bacterium
GTTTGATGACGATGCAATTGATGAAATTGCACAAGCCGCATTCGACATCAATTCAGGTGTAGAAAATATTGGTGCACGCAGACTTCACACCGTGATGAGCAAACTGCTCAACGAATTTTTATTTGATGTGCCTGATAAAATCTCGAATGATAAGCCTATCAAAATCACCAAGGCAATGGTGAAAGAAAAACTCCACGACCTCGTTAAGAACAAAGATTTGAGCGAGTATATTCTCTAATTAACTTTCTGCGCTTGGTCTTCATTTAATGTAACTTTAGTTGGCTTATAATTCAAAATAAAAAGACCTTTCCTATTTTTGTGGAAATTTTTATTGGATGCGCCTCCTCATGATTCTTGGTGTTGTTGGTTTACTGTTTAACAGCTCCTTCGCCTCCAACAAAAAAGATTCCCTTCGCGAAAAGTATATCAAAAATTTTCCTGACTATTTTTTTATTTGGCCAGTTTTGAAACAGCGCACTTCTTCTTTTGATGTTCAAAACAATCCTAAACAAAATCATAAACTCACCTATCGGCCTAACGGAAATTCGCAGCTTGGTTGGGGTATGTATATTTTTGATGTCGGGATAGAATTGACTTTCTCCGTGCAGCCTAATGCAAGCGCCCAGCGCCTCTATGGCCACTCGCGCGTTACCGATCTACAATCGAATATTTTAGGAAAGCATTGGGGCCTTGATCTGTTCACGCAGAATTACAACGGCTTTTATCAAGATTACAATAATCAAAGTGTGCCAGCCAACACGCCTTATCCTCAACGGCCTGACATCAGTACATGGAATACCGGAGCCAACGGAATTTATATTTTCAACAAAAATAAATACTCCATTCGGGCAGCCTACAACTATTCTGAGAGGCAATTAAAAAGTGGTGGTTCTTTTTTACTGAGTGGTACATTGAACAGGTTTAGTCTGCGTGCCGATTCTGCCATCTACGGATCTCATTATGAAAACTTTTTTGGTGTGAATGCAGACATTAAGAAACTCGACTTCACAACTTTGAGTATTGCACCAGGCTACGCACACACGCTTGTGTACGATAATCTTTTTGCCAACGCATCTTTATCGATTGGCCCGGCACAACATTGGGTTTATTACCAATCGGATGCCGTTTCAAAGCACGTGACCACGCTCAATAGCTTTATCGATTTGCGTGTTTCGGTTGGCTATAACAGCGATCGTTTTTTTACTGGAGTTACGTTTATCACACAAGCCCGAAATGTAAAATTTGAGCAAGTAGTTTTTACTAGCTCCAGTTCCATTTTCAAAATTGTGGTTGGCTATCGTTTCCGCGAATTCGGAATTTTAAAAAAGCGCGCAGTTGATCTATTGCCGAAATTCAAAAAACAAAAAAAATGACTAAGCACGAAGTTGTTCTAGCCAAAGCAAATGAAATTAAAATTGAGCTTAAGCGTCTTCAGCGATGGGATGATAATCCGATGCCCGAAGAAAAGTTCGAACAAATGGGTGCATTTGGGCAAGGGGCTATGTCGTTTGAGCAATGGATTCAATTTGTACTGATCGATACCATCAAAGAAATTGTTACTCATCAAGGTGATTTCCCTTCTGAAAGCAATGTTGGTGCGTATGCTGTTCGTGAATTTGATGGTGATCCTGCTGCCTCAAAACTCATTCAGTTACTCTTAGAACTTGATTCGCTAATCAATGTGGACACCGTTTATGAAGAGTCTTTGCCAAACTCTAACGAATACCGAGGCGAACCGATCTTAGGCGGTCACGTAAGTCAACTGCCAATACCCCCGGTGGCATACCAATTAGCCGAGGTGCTTCCTTCCTTTGAAGGCGATGCGCTTGAAGCACAACTTCAAACCTTTGATATGTTCGTTGTAAACACCACTGAACAGGGCAAAGAAATTATTGCAAAATTATTGTTCGAAGCTGCTGAAAAGACTGTTGGAGAGAAGGAGAGACTGCGGATTAAAAAGGCTGCGCTGTCAATTCAAAATGGAGCCCCAGCGGCCGCTCCTTACAACCACGAAGAAGCAATGAAAAAATACCAACAAGAGTTTAAAAAGAATTACCCGAATTTAGACGATTCGAATTTAACTCAAGGTTGAGTCAATCGCTTTACATCTTTTTCAATCGTTGTGATGCCAACCGTTTATACACTTCGCTGGGGGTGTAATTTTTTTCAACGCAGTATTCATATTCCTGTTTCGCTTTAACGGTATTTTTAAAATATTCTTCTTCGATCACTCCTCGAAAAAAGTGGCCAGGTATAGAATAGTATTCTTTCTTTTGGTTTTGGAGTCGGTCAACCATTGAGATAGCCTCTTTATACAATTTGCACCTGATCAAGTTATCGGCATAGAGCTCAGTAAATTTTAAATTCTCAGGAAAATCCGTAGCTAGTTGTCTGCTCACGGCAAGCGCTTCCCAAGGTCGGTTTTCCAAATGCATGAGGATGTGCGAATAATAAATCCGAGCCTCCACTTGTGCAATGGAAGGTTGCTCTGCACTCGCTTTCAAAAACGCGATCCCTTTTTGTCGGCTGCCCGATCGAAGTGGGCTCAGTGCCGCGCGATAGAAAAAATTCTTTTGCTTATAAAATTCAATGTAGTATAAATACAGTCCTTTTACGAATTGAAATTCAGGTAGATTAATGTTCTTATCAATTGATTCAATAATTAACGGATAAGCTTTCTGCGCATATTTTAGTGCAGCCCAGTTTTCATCGAGCAGCGAATGATACTCTGCAAGGAAAAGAAAAGTGCAAATTTTAAAATAACCCGTCAGCAAATGAGGTTCTTTCTCATTTTCAAGAGTAGTTAGATTTTTTAGAAGAAGTTCTTCATATTTTTTATTGGATGCACTAAAGGCGACTGGAACCTCTCGCCAACGTAACGCAAAAATTTCCAACAAAGCTTTTGCGTTTTTCTCTTTTTCATTTAACAATGAAAGCGATTTTTGAAAATCACCGAAGTGCAAACCATAGATACAATGAAGTGCTTGAAGCCTGCTTAACGCAGTATCACCCTCAGCTGCCTGAGCTGTTGCCACAAAATTCAAACAGATGAATGCTAACGTAATGACCAATCGATTCACTCCTTCTTTATTAGTTTGTAAGTTTAGTTATACTTTTTTTCTTATTGCCGCAGCTCCAATTTTTTTTATTTCTTCATTCAATCGATCAATTGTCTTGCGATTTT
>DPLR01000059.1 GCA_003541895.1 Cytophagales bacterium
TCTTCGTTCCGGTATCGGCCTGCTGATAATTATTGGTAACGGCTACCGAATAAAATTCGCCCATGGAGTGATCACCTTTCAAAATGCAGGATGGATACTTCCAGGTAATGGCCGATCCTGTTTCTACTTGTGTCCATGAAATTTTCGAATGATCACCCGCACATAAACCACGCTTGGTAACAAAATTGTAAATGCCTCCCTTGCCTTCCTTATCGCCAGGATACCAGTTCTGCACCGTGCTGTATTTGATCTCGGCATCTTTCATCGCATACAGTTCAACCACGGCTGCGTGCAATTGATTCTCATCGCGCATCGGAGCCGTGCATCCTTCGAGGTAACTTACATACGATCCTTCTTCTGCCACGATCAAAGTTCTTTCAAACTGCCCGGTATTTGCAGCGTTGATTCTGAAATAGGTGGAAAGTTCCATTGGACAGCGCACGCCTTTGGGAATGTAACAGAAAGACCCATCGCTGAATACGGCTGAGTTGAGTGCGGCAAAATAGTTGTCGCTCATAGGCACCACACTTCCTAAATATTTTTTTATCAATTCTGGATGTTCGCGCACTGCTTCACTGAATGAGCAGAAGATTACACCCAGTTCTTTCAGCTTGTCTTTAAAAGTCGTTGCCACAGAAATGCTGTCAATCACGGCATCAACAGCTACACCGGTCAATCGCTTTTGTTCGGTCAATGAAATACCCAGCTTCTCAAATGTTTTGATCAACTCGGGGTCTACTTCTTCAAGGCTATTGGGTTTTACTTTTTGCTTTGGTGCTGAATAATAAATAATGTCTTGGAAGTTGATTTCGGGATACTTGACATTGGCCCATTTTGGTTCGGTCATTTTTTGCCAAGCGCGAAATGCCTTCAGCCGCCACTCGAGCAGCCATTCAGGCTCTTGCTTTTTGGATGAGATAAACCGGATGGTATCCTCGTTGAGTCCTTTCGGAGATTCTTCAGCCTCTAGGTTAACCGTCCAGCCGTGCTCGTATTCCTTTGAAGTAATCTCTTCTAAAACTTGATTGTCCTTCGCCATTTGAAGCTAATTAGACTAATTTTAAATAAAACCCTCAAAATTACAACAAATTCTAAACCTGAAGGTTCAGCCAATCAGAATATTTAGTAATTATTATCACGTTACTCGAAACGAACAATCGTTGCTAATCCATGAAATTTTCACCTATTTGGGCTTTTATCCTTAGACGAAATATTAATGGCAGACTTTCCCTGGTTTAAGAAATATCCTGTTGGCATTCCTCACGAGATCGGTGCGCTTGAATTTAATTCCCTTGTAGAACTTTTTGAGACCTCTTCGAAAAAGTTTTCCGACACTGTGGCCTATGACAATTTAGGCGGCCAACTGACTTACAATGAAGTCGATAAACTTTCAACTGATTTTGCTGCCTACCTTCAAAAGGATCTTGGCTTGAAAAAGGGTGAACGTATCGCGATACAGATGCCAAATCTTTTGCAGTTTCCAGTTGCGTTTATTGGAGCATTGAAAGCAGGATTGATTGTTGTGAACACAAATCCACTGTACACGGCTCGTGAGATGGAGCATCAATTTAAAGATGCAGGAATTTCTGCGCTGGTAATTGTTGCCAACTTTGCGCACAACCTTGAAACCATCATTGATAAAGTCCCAGCCAAACATTACATCGTAACTGAGATGGGTGATTTGGTAGGTGGTTTCAAAGGATGGCTTGTGAATTTTGTAGTGAAGTATATTAAGAAATTAGTACACTCCTATAACCTTCCGCACGCACTTTCTTTTAAGGCGGCATTGAAGAAAGGAGCAAATCTGAAATTGGATAAGCCTCAAATCGATCGCGAAGATGTTGCCGTTCTTCAATATACAGGTGGAACCACCGGTATTTCGAAAGGAGCACAACTTTCACATCGCAATTTGATCGCACACAATATGATGATCAGGCATTGGTTTAGTCCACTTTTGAAAGAAACCAACCAGCAGGAGATTGTGATCACTGCCATCCCTATGTACCACATTTTTGCCTTGTCGGTGAATTTGACCTTGATGTATTACAGCGGACTCAAAATTGTGTTGATCACCGACCCGCGCGACATGAACGGGTTTATGAAGGAATTGGCCAAGCACAAATTTTCGATTATTCTCGGAGTAAATACTTTATTCAACGGAATGCTGAATCATCCGCTTTTTAAAACGATGGACTTCTCTCGCTTGCGCGGAGCAGTAGGTGGTGGCATGGCCGTGCAAGATGCCGTGGCCATTAAATGGACAGAAATAACGAAGAGTCCATTGGTAGAAGGATATGGGTTGAGCGAAACTTCACCCGTATTGTGTTGTAATCCATTGGATGGAAACCACAAACGCGGCACCATCGGTTTGCCAATGCCAAGCACTGAAGTGGCTATTTTCGATGATGATGGAAATCAGCTGTCACAAGGAGAGACAGGTGAGATTTGTGCACGCGGCCCGCAGGTAATGCGTGGCTATTGGCAAAAAGACAATGAAGGAGTTTTCTTTAACAACGAATGGTTTCGCACAGGAGATATTGGGCTGATGGATGCCGAAGGGTATTTCAAAATTGTGGATCGCAAAAAAGACATGATCAAAGTTTCGGGCTTCAATGTTTTTCCCAATGAAATTGAAAATGTGCTGGCCTCTAATCCAAAAGTACTGGAGGTTGCGGCCATTGGTGTTCCAGATGTAAAATCAGGCGAAGTGATTAAGGCTTTTGTAGTGAAGAAAGACCCAAGCCTTACGGAAGAAGAGTTAAAAAAATATTGTCATGAAAATCTCACCAACTATAAAGTGCCTAAGTATTTTGTGTTTCGAACGGAACTCCCCAAGAGCAATGTGGGTAAAATCTTACGGAGAACACTAAAGGAAGAAGAGGCAAAAGCTTAAGTATCAATTCTCAATTCTCAATCAGTCTAATCATCAATGAAAAAACTTTTTTTGAGCAACTTTATTTTGCTCGTCATTTCAATTCAAGTGCTGGCTCAGCAGAATGATTCCATTCATTACGCTCGCGAAAAACATTTTAAGAATGTACGTCAACTTACGTTTGGTGCCGACAATGCGGAAGCGTATTGGAGTTTCGACAGCAAGAGTGTAACCTTCCAATCGAACAACAAAGATTGGGGATTGAATTGCGATCAGATTTTTTTTATGGCAGTCGATGGAACCGATCTTAGTAAAGGAGCAAAACCTCAAATGATCAGTACAGGCATGGGAAGAACTACGTGCTCTTTCTTTCTGCCGGGCAACAAACAAATTCTTTATGCCTCTACTCATTTGGGCGGAAAGGATTGTCCCAAAGACGTAGAACGAAAGCCGGGAGGAAAATATTTGTGGCCGGTCTATGATACCTACGATATTTTTGTGGCCGATCTGAAAGGAAAAACCAAAAAGCAACTCACCAATTCCAACGGGTACGATGCAGAAGCAACGGTTTCACCGAAAGGTGATAAAATCGTTTTCACTTCTACGCGCAATGGCGATTTGGATTTGTATGTTATGGATATCAATGGAAAAAATGTAAAGCAAATTACCCATGAATTAGGGTACGATGGTGGCGCTTTCTTTTCGCCCGATGGAAAGAAAATTGTATTCCGTGCTTCGCGCTTCAAAACGGACGAAGAAAAAAAAGAATATCAAGATTATTTGAAACAAGGTTTAGTTGCACCCACGGCCATGGAACTATTTGTTTGTAACGTAGATGGCTCGGACTTGAAACAAATAACACATTTGGGCAAAGCGAATTGGGCTCCGTTCTATCATCCATCGGGCAAGAAAATTATCTTCAGTTCAAACCACAAAGGCAAGCGAGGATTTGAATTTAATTTGTTCATGATCAATGAAGACGGCACCGGCCTGAAGCAAATCAGTTACGATAAAGTCTTTGATTCATTCCCGATGTTCTCACCGGATGGTAAACGAATTATTTTTTCGTCTAACCGAAATAACGGGGGTACACGAAACACAAATTTGTTTGTGGCTGATTGGATTGATTAATTTTGACGCACATGAAAAACTTTACGACATCCGCTTCAACTTTGAAAGAAGAAGTAATGAAATCAGTGGAGGCTCACCTGGCCGAAAAAAACCTGACCATTGCTTCGCACGATTTCTCTCGTCCCTGGGGAGGTTTCTTTGTAATCGATGAATCTCTCGCTGATCAGTTCATTCAAAATTATTTTCCACACTTTAAAGCCGCAGATCTAAAACTGGCCGGAAAATTAAGTCCTAAGATTTTAGTAGTGGCGCCTGGCAAGCGATTGTCCTGGCAATATCACCACAGGCGCGCAGAGATTTGGAAATTGATTGGTGGTGTAGCTGGAGTTGTGACAAGTGAATCAGATACAGAAGGCCCTTTGCATAAGCTGGCCATTGAAGAAATTATTCAACTCAAACAAGGGCAGCGTCACCGCTTAATCGGGTTGCCTGAAGGTTGGGGGGTGATTGCCGAGATCTGGCGTCACACCGATGCTAAAAATCCTTCGGATGAAAATGACATTGTACGCGTACAAGATGATTTTGGAAGGTAATTCTAAAATTACTTTTCAGACTTGATCTTTTACTTTAATTTGTGCGAATGAAAAACATCAAAGGTCCTGCTATTTTTCTTGCGCAGTTTTTAGGAGATGAGCCTCCGTTCGATAATTTAAAATCCATTTGCAAGTGGGCAGCATCGCTTGGGTTTGTTGGTGTGCAAATTCCTACGTGGGATGCGCGCGTGATCAACCTTAAGCTCGCGGCCGAAAGCAAAGATTACGCAGATGAATTGAGAGGGACCGTGGAGTCGTGTGGTTTGCAAATCTCAGAGTTGTCAACTCACTTGCAAGGACAGTTGGTAGCCGTTCATCCTGCTTACGATGTTATGTTTGATGCCTTTGCACCAAAGGAAGTGCACGGTAAATCGAAAGAGCGCACCGCATGGGCAGTTGATCAATTGAAACTCGCGGCTAAGGCCAGCAAGAATTTAGGATTGAATGCACACGCCACATTTTCAGGTGCTTTGATGTGGCACACGGTTTATCCCTGGCCACAGCGACCTGCAGGTTTGGTGGAAGATGGATTTAAAGAACTGGCCAAACGCTGGTTGCCCATTTTAAATGCGTTCGACAAGGCTGGTGTAAATCTTTGTTATGAAATCCATCCGGGCGAAGACTTGCATGACGGAGTTACTTTCGAACGTTTCTGGGAAGCAACCGGAAAACATTCTCGCGCCAATATTCTTTACGACCCAAGCCATTTTGTTTTGCAGCAATTGGATTATTTGCAGTACATCGATTTTTATCACGAGTTCATCAAGATGTTTCATGTAAAAGATGCTGAATTCAATCCAACCGGAAAGAGTGGAGTTTATGGAGGCTACCAGGATTGGATCAATCGGCCGGGAAGATTCAGATCGGTGGGTGATGGACAAGTGGATTTCAAAGCGATCTTTGCCAAGCTAGCCCAATATGATTACGATGGATGGGCCGTGTTAGAGTGGGAGTGCTGCATCAAACATC
>DPLR01000642.1:0-2262 GCA_003541895.1 Cytophagales bacterium
GCCTTGACTTAGGCAATCATAGTTTTTGAGCCAGTCGGGCGGAGAAGCGAAGCCGACGCTGCAAAGCATCCTTGTTATTTCTGAGGTTTCAAGTCCAGTGGGAAAATCATCTAAGACGCATTTGCTTTTGTATTCAAAGCCTCGAATGTAAGAGTCAGAGAACAGTTGTTTAGCTATGCTGGTTTTGCCAGAACCGCTGCGCCCAACTATGACGCCTATTTGCCAATCAAAGTCTTCCAGGGGGAGCAATCCTTTGAACCGTTTTTCCAGCTTAACATCACTTAAAGTATAACTTCCAACTACGCTTTGCGCTCTGAAACTGTCGCTTTCTTCCCAGCGTTTTACAATGTCAAAATCCGTAGTTTGTACCCCTCCGATTTTAGCTTCTCAAAAATCTGCTTCTGGTTCGCTTCATCATTGCATTCAACGATTATCTCGTATGTTTCAGGGACTGTAAGGGAGAACTCGTGCTCGTCTAAACCTTCAGGCAGCTTTTCGCCGATTGAAAGTAAAAGAGCTTTTAACGATTCTTTTTCGCCCTGCTTAACTATGCGAATGTACTCAGCGCAAGAATTGTTGCACTTGCCGCGACGGTGTTTACAAGAAACACGAGAATTTTTCGCCCTGCAAAAGTGTTAAATGCTGCCTGTTTCAATATAGGCATACTGATTCTATTTAGCTTGAAACTATACAGTCAAGGAGGTGAATCATTTTGTCAATGGAACCCGATAAAGTTAGTTATCACCCAAATTGGCTTCGCGTCATGTTTGCCCTTAATATTTTCTTAACTGGTGGACTTGCAATATTTCTCATTGTTGCCCCCAATACGGCAGCAACCGTTTTCTCTTCTCCAGCACAAGAACCCCTCTTATCAGGCTACGCATCCAGCTACATGCTTGGAATAGCGATACTCTCAATTGCAGGATTCCGGTCACCACTAAAGTTCTCGCCTTTACTATTTCTGCAAGCTATTGTCAAAATAATCTGGTTCGTAGGGATTCTTATTCCAGCAATGGTTGCCGGTCCTTTGTCGACATTTGCAATTGAACTCACCGCGATGTTCATACCTTACATAATCGGCGACCTAATAGTAATACCCTATAAATACATCTTCAAAAAATAACCGCGCCAATTAAGACTTTGAATATCCAAACTAACCTTTTTTCCTTATTTTCCGATTTAGCTAGCTGCAAATGTAATGAAACATTATTTTTTGGAGAAAGAAGCCCAAATTGCGCCTTACTTTTAGATATATGTAACATACATATACATAGTGTTTTTTATGGCTTAGGATATTGTCTTTACGCATCTAAACTCCTGAGAACAACTCTATCAATCGCGGGCTAGTATGAAAGTTTTGAGTATGCAGTCGATTATTGGGCTTAAGAATTAAGACCTTTAATTCATAAACTTGATTAAAAAAAATACCTTGATTTTTATTTGGTGCTGATTTAGGTGAAAGCTTACCCCGAAATTACTTTCTCAATTAAACCACGCTTTAGAAAGCCTTGGTTAGAAAAAAAGACAATTCATTGAGAAGAAATGGGATTCTAATAATTACGGCAGAGCATTTTCATGCGCTCCTTGAGTGCATTTTAAATTGGCAGTAGCGATGTCTCATTCGTTATTGTGGTTTGTCTTATGTGAAAATCCCATGGAATCTATGTGGGCACAAAACAATATGAAATACATTGAAATTGTTTTTGTTTGTGCCCTTTACAATGGACAAATGGTTTTCCATACGGGCACAATAATAAACAAAAAAAGATAAACTCATATAGTTATGTGCCCATATAATCATCATGGTTTATCTAGAGACCGTCGAACGCAAAAACAAAAAATATTACTACATTGCGAAAAATTTTAGAATTGATATTAAAAAGTGGAAGAAAATACGGAGATACATCGGTGATAAACCCCCTTCCAAAGAACAGAAAGAGAAAGCAATCAAAGAAATTGAAGCAGAGGCATTACTCAAAGGGTACACAACCCCAACATCCAAATATAGATACTTGAAAAACGAGGAAGCAAAGAAGCTACAAGATATAAAAGAAGTTTGTAAGAAATTTTACGGAAAAATAAGTGAAATTGGAAGAAAAAAATATGATAACGACTTTGTCGTAAGGTTTACTTACAATACAAATGCAATTGAAGGTAACAGGTTAAGTCTTCGCGAGACAAGCATGATTATAACTGAAAACATAATTCCTGCTGGGGCTACTGTTAATGATTATAATGAAGCACTTAATTCAAGAATCTGCT
>DPLR01000642.1:2587-3628 GCA_003541895.1 Cytophagales bacterium
AGTTACTTACTCAGAATACCGATTGCCGAATAAAAGGTGCGTACAGAGATGAAAAAATACTTATCACGGGTTCCGAATGGATCCCACCACCTCCCGAAAAAATTCGGGATTTTATGAAAAAAACTTTTCAATGGTACTATTCTAATAGGATAAAATTGCATCCTGTTGAATTAGGAGCAATTCTACATAATCAATTGGTGCGAATTCACCCTTTTACTGATGGAAATGGACGAACAGCACGACTCATAGCTAACTGGATTTTGTTGAAGAACGAATTTCCGATGTTCATAATAGATCTAAAAGACAAGATCAATTACTACAAGGCAATTGAGCAAGGTGACAAAGGTAACGATGCAGAGATTGTTCATTACATTGCCAAAGTTTCGATTAACCAGCATATATTTGAATCAGAAAAAATCAAGTAATAACTTGCTTACGGTTTCTCGTCTTCCTCTTCTTTTAACATCATATTTTATAATTACTCTTTCTTTAAGTCACATAGAAGCAAGCTTTTTCTAACTTGTTAAAAACTTTCGAATTTGCTTACTTAGAAAAATATCACGTAAAAGCCTTTGTCGCTTCTTCTATTTACTCACTCACTTTTTCAGAGTCTAGATCATCATCATGATATGCACTACTTCTCTTCTCGCGCAATTTTCCCTCAGCATCCAAGCAAAATTCATCAGTTCCAAGTTTTTTCTTCAAGTTTTCTATTACGGTCGCCACATTTTCCCCCGAGCCTTTTGTAGAGTAAAAAACGTATTTCTTTTTCGGTAAGTTTAATGCGTAGTGATATTTTATCTTAGCAGATTGCGCTTTAAGGGATATGCGAGAACGTAAAATGAATAGAAAGAAATTAGTGTTATTTGCAGTTGGTTTGGCCATTCTCATTATAACTTCAGGAGGCGTTTCACTGTTTATATTGTCGGGTGGAAATAAGGATTCTTCATTGGATAAAATTCGGGTAGCCTGTGTAGGCGACAGCATTACTGTAGGAACCTTCTATCCTGATGACCTTTGGATGTTGCTTGGAGCAAACTA
>DPLR01000642.1:3971-4260 GCA_003541895.1 Cytophagales bacterium
AAGAAGCCAAGGCGTTTCAACCCAACATAGTAGTCATAATGCTGGGAACAAATGATGCTGGCCCAATCAATGCTAAGGGTAATGACAGTTTTGTGGAGGACTACGTCAAACTAGTTGGGGCGTTCCAAGCGCTTTCAACAAAACCAAAAATATACATTGTGAAACCGCCGCCGGTGTTTGGCAATGGAACGGGACTTAACCCTGAATACTTCGCGGATAACGTAATTCCCGCTATAGAAGAGGTGGCAAAACAAACTAATTTACCAATAATCAACGTGTACTCGGCTTT
>DPLR01000474.1 GCA_003541895.1 Cytophagales bacterium
AAGCAGAAGACGGCATACGATATTCAACAGTTTGTTTAATTACTTTATTCCCTCCGCTAAGAATAACCGTCTCCTTCCCATTCTCCAACGATTTTACTCTCACTGTAAACTTCCCACGATCGTTGATGGCGTAAGCAACACTCTTTCCATCGGGGCTGATTTTTACTGTAGTGAAGGTAACTTGATGCCGTTTTTGTTTAGTAAGTTGAATTGAATCATGAACTTTAGTGTAGCTCTCCCTCACCCTTTCATCTTGCGCAGAATAAAAATTCCTCCAGTCGTTCATTAACTGTTTAAACGGCACACCGAGTGTTATCAAAATACTTCTTTCTTCATTGCGAATAATTCGGGTGTAATTCAAAATATTATTGATGCTGCTCTTTCCGTATTTTTCAACGATGTAGTTCCACACCGACTGCCCCACCAATGCAGCTTCACGGTTTTGAAGACGCAAAGCTCTATTTACTCTTTTACTAGAAACCAGCTGACGCACATAGTCATCCATTTCTTCATTCCATCCATAGGCCACATAATTGGCTGTTCCTTCTACAAACCATTCGGGCAGGTTTAGCAAAACCGAACTGGTGAACATGTCGCGTAAACTGCCACCAAACATCATTTCGTTTACCAGCAGCTCCGACATTTTATATAAGAGTTCGCGTTTGAATTCATCGAGGTTTCCCGGGTGGGCAATTTCAACATAGGGTTTTATGAATTCGGTTTCACCGCTCACTTGATACCGATTACGGTTCAGCCCCACATTACTTTGCTGTAAATCTGCAATGGAGTTGTATAGAAAAATTTTTGTCTTTTGATAGGGGTAAAATCCCAATAGATCAGTGATGCGGTCAAACTCTGACTCTAGGTATTGAATCGCCTCCTTGGCTACTTTGGTTCGCTCGCCATAATAATAGAGATCAAAATTTTCTGAATTGAAATATTTCCAATCAAAACTTTTGTATTGAATGCGGTTGCGGCCAAAAGTTTCATCGGCATGTTGTGCTTTGACACCAATGACTACTAAAAACAAAATGGAGAATCCAACCAGCCTCTGTGCCTTACTCATAAGAATCATTCTGAACCAAATTTCGAATATAACGCTTTAAACCGCTCAATATTTATCTCCAAAGGTAATTCAGTTTTTGCATCCATCCATTCCGCCATCAGATGTGAAAAGTAAGGCGCCAAACTTACCCCTTTAGTACCAAGACCGTTAAAAACCAAAGTCCGTGGTCGATCGGGATGTACACCAAGAATGGGCCTACGATCGGGCGTTGTTGGTCTGAATCCCCAATTTTGGCCAACAATCTCGAAAGGCATATTGAGCAAACCATTTAATTTTTCTTTTAGCTCACTTCGCGAGGCTACCGTTATTTCTTCGGTTTTAGAAGTGGGCTCGTAGGTGGCACCAACCATAAATTTGTTTTCGCTATCGGTAGGCACAATGTAAACGCCTCGGTTAAAAATTAGTTCTGGTTTTTGTGATAGCGTTATTACTAAAGTTTCACCCCTTAAAGGCCTGATAGGAAGCCACTCAAAGAGCTGATTTTTCAAAGCCTGGAGACCATCGCAAAAGATAATGGAATTGGCTTTCACCTGTTGGTAAATAACTCCATCGTTCTGTTCTTCCAAGTTTCTTTCATGAAAATGACTTTGAACAAAAGCATTTTCCTTTACTAAAACTTTTCTGACTTCACTGAGGAACAAATTAACATTGAGATAACCCGAATGCCGTGTGAGCAACCCACCCAATGGATCTTTCGATTGTGTAAAGGTAGGAGTGGTAAAAATATTTTCGATGAATTTGCCCGTTCCATTTTCCGCACTTTTGGCCATCCATTCATTTTGCTCCTGAACTGAATCGAACGGCCTGTAGATGGGCATAGGGTGAAAGAATTTACATTGGAAAAATGCCTCAGCCTTTGAATAAAACTCAAACAAATAGGGAAACAACTCATTGGCCTTCCACGATTGCGATAATCTTTTGCCAGTAACTGGATTGAATAAACCTGCAGCAATGGTTGAAGCCCGGTTTTTCTCAGGCAAATCAAAAACGACTATTTTTTTTCCGCGCCACAACAATTGCAACGCAAGGCACGAGCCCGCAAGCCCTTGCCCAACAATAATATGATCAACGGAAGTTTTAATGTGCATGAATTTATCCTAAATATATTTACTAAATCAGGTATCTAAAGACTAATCCATCGATGAAAGAAAACTATTTGATGAATTACCCAAACTGTCTCGAGAAATCAAAAATTACCTCTCCTCCACTTTGTGGTATTTATTAATTATTGATTCAACGTGGCTAAGAATTATTAACTTTAACTTTAATCGGCCTAATCTGTAAACAAAAATTAATGCTACAAGTTGGATCTTCGTATGAAAAAAGGGAATAAAAGTTTTAGTCGGACTTTACTGTTAACATTATTTTTACTTCTTGTTTTTGGAGCTTCATCTTTAACCGCTCAAAAAAAGTTTTCAGTTGAGAATGGTGAGATCAGTTTTACATCAAATGCCAAACTTGAATTGATCAATGCGTCCTCAAAAAAAATCCAAGGTATCATCGACCCGGCTACAAATTCTTTCGCTTTCATTGTAAAAGTGAAGTCGTTTGAGGGTTTTAACAGCAACCTTCAACAACAACACTTCAATGACAAATACATGGAGAGCGATAAATATTATGATGCCACCTTCACTGGAAAAATTATTGACCCTATCGATTTCACAAAAGACGGAGTGTACGAAGTTCGCGCCAAAGGCAACCTGGTAGTTCATGGCAAAAAACAAACGCGTATTATTCCCGGAAAAATTCAAATTGAAAAAGGAATTGTATCCATTAACTCTAGTTTTAATGTGCCTTTGGCCGACCACGATATTCAAATACCACAGATCGTAAGTGAAAAAGTGGCTACTGAAATTATTGTGAAGCTAAATGCTTCAATGATTCAGAGGTAATATTCCTTGAAGCCTAATTCACTAATTACTTGTGAGTGGCAGGCATTCATACTCTAGATTTTCCTGAGGAATCAAAGCGAGGCTTTCGTTTTGGTTTTCAAACTTCTTCTGATTGCTGCTTAATGTAGCCGCCTTTCTGGCATTCGAAGCAGAACTCGCAAAAAATGGAATACTCGTAAGGTCTAGCAATAATCCTCCTAAAATCAGAAATCCACTGCTATCCGGAATAGAGGCATCGCTAGCCTGAGTCTGTGTTTTACTGATGATGATGCCTAGGGTAAGCATAGCGGTGCCACCACCTACTAAAATATTGCCTGCGGTTTTTTGACTGTCGCTTTTCTCGAGATAATAGTCTTTATCATGTGTTGGTGTCTGACCAAGAACGGAAGTCACAAACAGTACAATCACAAAGGAGAAAAAAAGCCTTTTCATAACATTCATTTTAGAAGTACAAAATTGCCTCAACAAGCGCATTTCCTAAATGAATTTAGTCTCCTAAAACTGTGATTTGCCTCACTAAATAAATTAAATACAAACGTTTACAAACAGGTATAATCGTAAGGAGTCGTTTAAAATACGAGTCTTCCGTTTTGCTGCCTCCACCTTTGCATCGTCAATCACCAACAAACCGATTGGCGAAAAAGCAAAAACAATTATTAACATTTAAAATTCACAGTTATGAAAAGTTTAAAAAACAGCGTGCAACTCATTGGCAGGTTAGGCAAAGACCCTGAACTGAAAACCTTTGGAGGCAAAAAGAAAGCGGCCTTCTCTATCGCCACGAGCGATACCTACAAAAATGCAAAAGGTGAAAAAGTAGAAGATACCCAGTGGCATAATTTGGTGATCTGGGGTAAGCTCGCAGATGTGGCAGGGAAGTATTTGAAAAAAGGAAGTGAGGTAGCGGTTGAAGGTAAGCTCATTCACCGTGTGTACGAAACCGACAAAGGCGAGAAAAAATTTATTACAGAAATAAACGTGAATGATTTTGTAATGCTGGGCAGCAAGTGATTTAAAAATTTCAGGTTTCAAATTTCAGGTTTCAGCTTGTGAAATTTGAAATTTGGAATCTGAAATCTAATTTCTATTCTGATTTGCCTGCTTCTGTTTCTTCAGCGACTTAATGAACTTCACCCAGTTGATTGGATTGAGAAACGGATTATAAATCGGATGAAATTTGTTCTCCGCTGAGTTGGAAAACTGGTCGATGTAGTACTTGTAGTTTGCATTGGCATCCATAGGTGTTGTGCGCACCATCAATGCAAGCAATTCACTATTCAATTGCTTCTTATCAATGCCTGTGTCATCCAAAGGAACATTTAATGCAAGCACTGCTTTTTCAAACATCTCTAAAGTAGGCATAGTAACGATAAGCTGGGGTAATTCAGTATTATCCTCATGTAGTTCGATTAATAGTGTTGTAAACTCTTTGGAGTTACTGGCTATAATATAGCTCTGCCTCTGATATCCAACACAACTAATTACAATCGAGTCCCCAATTAGTACAGGTAGAGAAAAAAAACCGTTATTCAAGGAAGTGGTGCCGCGGCCAGCTTTGGGAACATAAATATTTGCGCCCGGCACAAAAACACCTGCAGTATCTGTAACAATACCTGAAAGCTGAATAACCCTCTTAGTTTGCGCGAATGCCTCGTGCTGAATTGCAATAGCAGCGCAAACAAGCAAAAACAAATAAATCTTCTTCACATTCAAAATTTATAGCCGACAAAGGTAAGGATTCAGAACTAACATTTCACATGCCAAATTACAGATTGACCAACAGCCTCCTCCACTTGATGATCCAATTCATAAAATAGTTTTACGCAACTTATTGACATCGCTTGAACTTACAGCCTGAAATCTGCAATTTGTAATCTTTAAAGCAAACACGTGCGATTAAAACATTTTAACATTGACCCAGGCGCCCAGATCTTTTTAGCCTGTAGCGATACCGCAAGGCTGCGCATTTTAAATCTGATCATGACTCATGGTGAAATGTGCATCACAGACCTCGAGAATATTTTGGAATTCACTCAAACTAAAACTTCTCGTCACCTCATTTATTTAAAAAACTCGGGTATTCTTACGTCAAGAAAATTCAATCAATGGATGTTTTACCAAATAAAAGATGAAGTATTTGAAATCATGACGCAGATTTTTCAATTCCTAAGACGCGACCCCGTGTTGCAAAAAGATCAGCAAGTATTTCAAACCATGTACACGAATCGAGAACTGACGTTGAATAAGTTACGGATGAAACCGTTGGGTGTGAATTAATCGTTAACGGCTAATCGTTATTCTTTTAATGAAAAACTACAAAATAATTT
>DPLR01000675.1 GCA_003541895.1 Cytophagales bacterium
AGATGTATTTATCAAAAGTTCCAAACTCCTTTTGCACTTCCAGAAAACGCTTGGCATTATTTACCGCTGCATTCACTTTGAGTTTGTTTCGGATGATGCCCGGATCTTGTAAAATTTTTTCAATCTTTTGCGAATTGAATTTGGAAACTTTTGTTGGATCAAACTCTGCAAAATTTTTTCGATAGCCTTCCCGCTTTTTTAAAATGGTACTCCAGCTCAGGCCCGCTTGCGCTCCTTCTAAAATCAAAAACTCAAAATGCTTTCGATCATCATGCACCGGCACACCCCATTCTTCATCATGATATTGAATGTACTGATCGAACTTTAAACACCAAGGGCAACGTTTTTTCGAATCCATACAATTTCCATTTTAGTGTGTTCGCTAAGTAACAAATTAAATGCTTAACTTCCTGTTAAGATTTTCAGGATGAAGTCAATCACAACACTTGTTTTGATTTATTGTGGGCTTCCGTGTTCCGCACAGTTAAGGTCGGAAACTGCCACCGCCTCTTTTTCTTATAACTCAGCTGATTTTCTTAAAGGAAAGAAAACTTTTTGGCCTGGCGTTTTTTCTGATCCAGTTCAAAATTATAAATCCCGTTCGCCTGTGCTCACCAATTATCTCATTGGTGATTGGCGTACACAAACCAGTTCATTCTGGGCCGGCACAACCACGTACATGACCTTCAACAAAGGCAAGTTCGGAACGATTTACTATTGGGATGTGCAAGGGAATTTACGAGGGACAAGAGGGTTTATTGATATCTCTGGAAAAAATAAACGCGGCTTTAAATTGGTATTCCCTTGGCGAAAATTCTAACCCTTCATCATTGCTTTATGAAAAAAAATATTTTTCTATTAATCGTTCTTTCATTCGCCTCTGAATGCTTTGCTCAGAAAATCGATTTCGATAAAAAACTGAAAGAGCTAGGCATTGAACTTTACACGCCTACAAAGCCAATGGGCAATTATGTGAAAGTGGTTCGCACTGGAAATTTATTATTCTTTGCAGGGCATGGCCCAACCAAAGCAGACAATACCAATATCATTGGAAAGGTGGGCAAAGATTTGACGCTTGAACAAGGTGTGGAAGCGGCCAAGCAAACAGGCATAGCGTTATTAAGTACACTCAAAGGCGAAATTGGAGATTTGAATAAGGTAAAAAGAATTGTGAAGGTTTTGGGGATGGTAAACTGTACTGAAAATTTTACAGATCAACCCAAAGTGATGAATGGCTTTTCTGATCTAATGGTAAATGTCTTTGGTGAAAAAGGAAAGCACGCCCGCTCGGCCGTTGGCATGTATGTACTCCCTTCAAATATTGCGGTAGAAATCGAAATGGTAGTAGAGATTGAAGAATAATTCGGTGGTTTATTAATAGCGCTATTTGATTTACGATCTTGCTCGTCACCAAAATTATTCCTTCATCCATTCATAAACTTGATAGTGTTCTCCGTTCATTCCTAAGTTCTGGTAGGTCTTTTGTGCGCCACTATTTTTTTTATCGACATACAAACGAATGCCTTTTAGATCGGGGGCTTCATTCACGAGTTGTTGGATGTACTTGTACATTTCCCGATATACTCCTTTGCCGCGAAACTCTTTTATAATGTAAACGGATTGAATCCAGACAACAGTTCCATCGCGCCAGTCACTCCACTCGTAGGTAGTCATCAAACAACCCACTACTTCACTATTAATTTCTGCAACATAATACCTCCCTTTTGTGGAGTCTTTGAAAACTTTATTTACTCCAGAAGTTAACGAACTGATCTCGAGCGTAAGGTTTTCAGTTTCGAGTGCCATCTTCAATTGAAAGTCGAGAAGATGAGGAATATCTTTTTCGGTTGCTTCGCGAATGAGCATACGTTTTATAATGCTTGAGCTAAGTCATCAATTAAATCTGTGGCCTCTTCAATTCCAACTGATAATCGCATCATCTTGTCTGAGATGCCAAGTTTCTTGCGCTCATCTGAAGTGAGTTTGGCATGCGAAGTTTTTACTGGCTGCGTAATGGTAGATTCAACTCCACCAAGGCTAACTGCCTTGCGAATCAATTTTAATTTTTTCAAAAATTTTTCTGGGTCGCCTTTCACATCAAAGGAAAGCATTCCGCCAAAACCACCTTTCATCTGGCGTTTGGCAATGGAATAAGATGGATGGCTTTTCAATCCAGGATAATAAACGGCACTCACTTTTGTGTTTGACTCAAGAAACTTTGCAATGGCCATTGCATTTTTATTTTGCTGAGTAACACGAAGCACAATAGTCTTCAAACTTCTTTCAACCAAATAGGCTGCGTGTGCATCGTAGCTTCCGCCAAAATGCATTGCTGTAGCCTTGATCTTCTCGATCAGTTTTTTTGATGCCACCGCTACACCGCAACACAAATCACTGTGGCCACCAATGTATTTTGTGCCACTGTGTGTAACAACATCTATTCCAAAATCAATTGGATTTTGATTTACAGGCGAAGCAAAAGTATTGTCGATGATGGTGGTGATTTTGTGCTTCTTGGCAAGCTTAGCGATAGCTGCTATGTCAACAATTTTCAACAGCGGGTTAGAAGGCGTTTCTATGTAAATGACTTTTGTATTTGGCTTGATCTCATTTTCAAACTTACGGATGTCGTCTGTGTCGTACATGGAGAACTCAATGCCGTATCTGTTCAATTCAGTCAATGCTGCGTGGTGTGTGCCACCGTACAGATCGTTCTGAAATAAAATATGATCTCCGGCTTTCAGCAATGCGAAAATAGAAGTCATAATGGCGGCCATACCTGAGCTAAACAGCAAGCCATCTTCCGCATTTTCCAGAGCCGCAATTTTTTCAACCACAGCTTTCTGATTGGGAGTATTGAAATAACGTGGATAGCGAACTTCGGTATCATAGCTATAAGCCGATGATGTGTAAATCGGATTAACTAGTCCGCCATAAATCGAATCGCCATGAGAGCCGATGTGCACACTTTGGGTCAACTTTGAAGTACTTCTTTTCATTGCAAAAAAAATTGTAAGGCGGTAAATATACTTTATGCAAAAACAATTTGCGCCACTACGCTTAGGATTCTTCAGCGTTTCATATTAAAGGTTCAATCATTATTGGTATTTTTATAAGCCAAACCCCTAAAAATGAAAGCAAACAACCTGAACCATAATTATCAGATGGGCTTACTCTACTTCACCCATTTGCTCGTTACCGTTGATGGATATATTGATGATCTTGAAAAAGCAGCCATAAAAAATCTTTTAAAGGAAGAACAAATTAGCGAGCAGGTTTACGGTGAATTTTTAAAAGCGGTGGCAACCAAAAAAGAACATGAGGTTTATGATTTGGGGGTTAAATTTTTGAGTTCATGTACTGAAGAAGAAAAATTGAGCGCTTTGGTTCATCTGTACCGTCTCTCGGAAGCAGATAATAATGTGCATGTAAAAGAGGTGAGACTA
>DPLR01000462.1 GCA_003541895.1 Cytophagales bacterium
TCCATCGATTTTGCCATTTCAGGTAAAGCTAAGCAGCTTAATGTGGTTGTCGCAATTGTTTTTATAGCTTGCTTTCGGTTCATTATTCATTTTTAAAAATCACTCCGTCCTTCATTACGAATTTTATCTTTCTTAAATCAGAAATATTTTTTGAAGGATCGCCCGATACAATGATCAAGTCAGCTTTCAATCCGTCTTTTACAGAGCCAACAGTAGCATCGATGTGAAAAATTTTGGCATTGATACTGGTTGCCGATTTTAAAACATCAACCGTGTTCATTCCATACTCGTTCATCAATTCAAGTTCGCGCACATTTTCGCCATGAGCAAAAACGCCTACATCGCCACCTGCAAGAATCGTCACTCCTGACTGCAACGCAATTTTAAAATTTTCTTTTCTCTTCTTTATTTTTTCTGGTTCGGGATCGCTTCCTTTTTTCCAACCACGGTATTGTATCAAGGCTTCCGTAGCTGCAAGTGTTGGGCAGAGTGCAACATTTTTTTCTTTCATCAATTCAAAAATTTCTTGAGTGCCATCGTCACCATGTTCAATTGTTTCAACGCCTGCCAGCACAGCTCTTCGCATTCCTTCTGCTGTTGAAGCATGAGCCACAACAGCCCGGCCGCTGCTTTTGGATGTTTCAACAACAAACTTCATTTCCTCAATAGAAAAGGTAGGCATTGGTTCATTGCTTTTGCCCCATCGATAATCGGCATACACTTTCACAACATCTGCGCCATTGCCAATTTGATCTCGTGTAACTTTAATGAGATTGTCGCCATCAGCCTCTTCAGCACCTAACATTATTTTCATGTCGCGATCAAAACCTTTTGGCCCATACGAACCCGTGCTAACAATGGCGCGGCCGGCCACAATCATTCGAGGACCAGGAATGATTTTATCATTGATTGCTTTTTTCAAATCGACATCGGCATAGCCCGCACCTTCAGAGCCTAGATCGCGAACGGTGGTGAATCCGGCTAACAAAGTATTTTTTGCATGAACAGTTGCGCGAGCCATTCGATAACCATCACTTTCTTTCATCACTTGGTCATCCCACGGAGTTTCGTTGTAAGGATGAAGAAGCAAATGTGAATGCCCCTCAATCAATCCGGGCAAGATCATTGCGTTCGAATAGTTGATTTTTATTGAGCCTGAGGGTGCACTAACTTTTTCTTTCGGGCCAACAGAAATTATTTTGTCGCCCTGAACAAGCACCGCCCAACCCTCGTGAATTACTTCTCCGTCAAAAACGCGATCGGCTGTTAAGTAGTAGTGCTGTGCACTAACTCTAAATGACAGCAAAAGAATAAAGGCAAATAAAATTCTTAGCATAACTCTGTGCCATTTTTTAAGGCTGGCAATCAGAGTGAAGTTACTAAATTGCCTTTAGTGCAGCATCATAGTTTGGTTCTTCTCCGATTTGCGGAACGAGTTCGGTATATTTTATTTTTCCAGACGGGTCGATAACAACAACAGCACGTGCGAAAAGACCGGCAAAGCCACTGCTAGTTAATTCAACACCATACTCTTTTCCAAAACCACGGCCGCGATAATCAGAAAGCGTTAGTGCTCGTTCAATTCCCTCGGCTCCACAAAAACGCTTTTGTGCGAAAGGCAAATCTTTTGAAATGCAAAGCACAACCGTGTTTTGCAGCGAAGCAACTTTCTCATTGAATTTGCGAACGGAGGCAGAACAAACACTGGTATCAACACTCGGAAAAATATTGAGCACAATATTTTTTTCCGCAAAGTCTTTCAATTGTTTGTCAGACATGTCGTTGGCTGTGAGAATGAAATTCGGTGCAGTGCTTCCAATGGCTGGAAGGTTACCGATAAGGTCGGCTGTATTGGGGCCGAGTTTTGTTTGTGAATGGGTCATGATCGAAATTAAAATTTATGTTCTACGAATTGATTTTTATTTGTCAACGATTAACTAATTCTTCTTCAACTACAATTTCTACTCCGGCATTTTGGATTGCTCCAAAGCCACCAAGAATATTTTTTAGATACGTAAATCCTTCGCGCTTCATTATTGAAATGGCAGTCATTGAGCGATAGCCGCCACCGCAGTGTACCAGATAAGGTTTTGTCTTATCCAACACCTCAAGATTGGAAGGCATATTTGAGAGCGGAAGAAGCATGGCCTCTTTTACATGGCTAATGCCAAACTCACTTGGCTTGCGCACATCTATTACCTCAATTCCTTTTTCCATTTCAGCTGGCATCTCACTAGCTGCAATGGATTTCACTTGATCTAATTTTTTATTCCAAGAAGCGATTCCTTCTTTCAAAAAGCCGACCACGTTTTCATAACCAACACGTGCTAAACGCAAAATAGATTCGTGCTCTTTTCCAAGGTCAGTGACGAGCACTAATGGTTTTTTTATATCGATTAAAGTACCGACCCAAACTGCATATTGCCCATTTAACCCGATATTGATTGAACCAGGAACGAATCCTTTTTCAAAGTCATCCGCTTTACGAGTGTCTAAAATAATGGCACCCGTAGCAACGGCTTCTTCAAATTGCTGAACATTTAATTCGCGATTGTTTCTAGCAACCACCTGGTCGATTGAATCATATCCATTTTTATTGATGCGCGCATCTTCAAAAAAATACATGGGTGGTGGAGCGATGCCTTCGGTTACTTCTTTGATGAACTGCTTGCGGCTAGATGCCCTCATGGCGTAATTGAATTTCTTCTGTTCGCCAATGCTAGAAAAAGTTTCTTTGCCGATACTTTTACCACAAGCTGAGCCTGGCCCGTGTGCAGGGTAAACAATTACTTCATCGGCCAATGGCTTTAGTTTCGTATTCAAAGAATCGTATAACATACTTGCTAGTTCCTGGCTACTCATTTTGCCATCAAGCAAATCCGGGCGGCCAACATCACCTACAAATAAAGTGTCGCCTGTGAAAACGGCATGCTCTTTCCCACTTTCATCGTACAACAAAAAGCAACTTGATTCTGGTGTGTGCCCGGGTGTATGAAGAACTTTTATTTTTATTTTTCCAATGTTGAAAATTTCTCCATCGGCAGCATTGTGAATTTTGTATTTTGTTTCGGCCATTGGCCCAAAAATAATTTCTGCGCCTGTTTGCTTGCTCAGATCAATATGCCCGCTTACAAAATCAGCATGGAAGTGAGTTTCAAAAATGTATTTGATTTTTGATTTGCGTTCAGCCGCTAACTCAAGATAAGGTTCGGTTTCGCGGATCGGATCGATTACCGCTGCTTCACCTTCAGACTCAATGTAATAGGCGGCCTCGGCCAAGCAGTTTGTATAAAGTTGTTGTATAAACATGATGCTGGTTATAACTCTACAAAGGTCTAAAAAATTCCCATTGCAAAATATTCTCCTTTACCTTTACAGTATGAAATGGTGGAAGGTTTTATTGTTGTCTTCTTGTGTGGCCACTTCTGGTTTTGCTAAACAATATCAGACGTACCAAGAAAATGGTAAGGTTGGAATGAAAGATGAGGCCGGCAAGGTAGTATTGCCTCCAAAATTTGAAGCCCTCGGTTGGTCGGATGGAAGCTTTTCGGTGATCGGTGAAATAACGGGTTATCGGTTACAAGGCTTTTGGGGAATCATCAACCTGAAGAAAGAATTCGTTACCAAAGCTGAATACGAAAAGCTAGAATATACAAGCGGAGAATGCATCATAGCTCAGCGAAAAATCAATTCAGCCTATCGCAAAACTGGTTGCTTGAATTTGAAAGGTGAGGTTAAAATTCCATTTGTCTACGATGGCATCAAAATGCAAAGTATTCGCGCCATCGTTTTCAATTTAACTTCTTCAGGCTATAACTATGGATTAGTCGATTTGAACAACCAAACACTTCTGCCGGTAAAGTACAAAGACATTTATCCATTGGGCACACTTCGTTTGGCGGTTCAAAATTCGGAAAGAAAGATTGGCTTGTTCAGCGAAGATGGAAAACCCATCACTGATTTTTCGATTGATAGCATCTCATCCTTCTATAAAGGCTATGCAATTGTATATCAGCATCAGCTGCAGGGGTTAGTTGACCGCAATGGAGAGACCAATCTTGAGACAAAATATAGTTCAATTAAGATCAATTCAGATGGAAAAATTATTGCACGATTACCGAATGAATGGCGTTTCATAAACTCTAAGAATGAAACTATTAAAGAAATTTTAGCGGATGACTTACAAAGTTTGTCGGCCAACGAATATCTAATTAGAAAAGGAAACTCGTGGGGAGTTGTTGACAAGGATTTTAAAATCGAGATCCCGCTTCAATACCAAAAAATCGAACCGATTGCAGGAGGAAAATTCATAGCCAAACTAAATACAAAAAAGGGTGTAGTAGATGCTCATAATAAAGAATTGATTCCGTTTATCTACGATGAATTGCTAAGTGATGGACAAGTTTATCGGGCCTTCACTAAGTCAAGTGGTTGGCAGTTACTAAATGAAGATGGCAAAATAATTACCGATAAAAGCTATCAGCAGATGGACGCTGCATCGGAGAGTTTTGTTGTTCGCAGCAAAGGGTTTTATGGAATGAT
>DPLR01000556.1 GCA_003541895.1 Cytophagales bacterium
AATTTGTGCTTTACTAATTAACCTTCCTTCTTTTGAAAAGATGGCTAGTTGCGGCATCCAACATGATGCTGCAACACAATAAACTAACTTATAATTATTTGATGAATCTGGAAGCATCCCTACAGAAATCCCCATGTATTCATTTTGCTCTAGAAATAAAGAATCATTAGAAGGATCAAATCTTACGCTCGAAGTTGAATCCGGTCTGAAGCAAGATGTGCTGGCATTAAACGGCAGAGAAAGTGGTTTGAACCTCTTCAGAAATGTTCTGAATCGAGCTATTCTTAATTCATCATTTTTAGCTTGGTGGGTGCATGATAAAACAGACAATAGCAATATGGTTGAGTAGGTTATTGATTTTTTCATTCAGTCTTCAATACTGCAGATGCTTCATTGTCATTCCGTTGTTTCCTTATTAGAAATTGCCCACCTTTTAATAACTTGTAATATCAGCAAAACAAATCCTCCAGGAATTATTCCCCACATGAATGAATAGATAGTTAGGTAAGCCAAAATGGTTTCTTAAAATATTCCTCCTGAACTGCGCCAACAATGCCGACTACAATCCAAATTGCTATATAGATCAGAACGAAGATTCTAACTTTTCTAATTATTCTTATTTCATCTTGATATTTCCACACCATCCTCAATACTGCAGATGCTTCACCGTCATGCCGTTGTTGATAAGTTGCTTTAGTGAGGAAATTCCAATCTTCACGTGCAGGTCAACAAAGTTGGTGGTCACTTTGTGGTCGCTGGCTTCGGTCTTCACGCCATCGGGTACCATCGGCTGGTCAGATACCAACAGCAATGCGCCCGCAGGAATCTCATTGTAAAATGCCGTTGAAAAAATCGTGGCCGTCTCCATGTCTATGGCCATGGCGCGTATCTTCAACAAATAATCTTTGAAGTGTTCGTCCCATTCCCACACTCTGCGGTTGGTGGTGTACACCGTTCCCGTCCAGTAGTCCTGGTTGTAATCTCGTATGGTAGTAGAGATTGCCTTCTGCAAAGCAAACGCAGGCAGCGAGGGCACCTCTGGCGGAAAATAGTCGTTCGAAGTTCCCTCCCCACGAATGGCCGCAATCGGCAAAATCAAATCACCGATTTCATTTTTCTTTTTCAGTCCACCGCACTTGCCCAAAAACAAACATGCTTTCGGCATAATGGCCGTAAGGCAATCCATGATGGTAGCGGCATTAGGGCTGCCCATCCCAAAGTTGATAATGGTAATACCTTCGGCCGTGGCCGTGAGCATCGCTTTGTCTTCGCCCATCACCGGCACGTTGTGCCACTCGGCAAACTTGCGCACATAGTTGTCGAAGTTGGTGAGCAAAATATATTCGCCAAAATTTTTCAGCGGCACGCCCGTGTAGCGTGGCAGCCAGTTGTCAACAATTTCTTTTTTCGTTTTCATAAGCTATATCAAATTCAAATTACACTATTTTTTTTTGGGCGGCTCCCTTCGGGTCGGGCTATTCGCTACAAGTCCTCACGCCACGCACATACCCGCGCTGCTGTGGGCTTTCCGCTACTATCCCTGCCGCAGTAAATAATACCTTCTATCTACTAACTCCTAACTCCTCACTACTTTTTCTTACTTTTAAAACCGATGTACAAACTCAATCTTCCAACCTACGAGCCAACACTGAAAAAAGAGCAAGGCAAAGTATGGATTTTTGATGTGATTCGGAAAAAATACATCGTGCTCACACCCGAAGAATGGGTAAGGCAACACTTTATTAATTTTCTCGTCACGGAAATGAAATATCCGAAATCACTTTTCCGCATCGAAGGAAGTTTAACGTACAACAAACTGCAAAAGCGCTCAGACATTTTAGTGTTTGACCGCACCGGAAAATCATGGATGCTGATCGAATGCAAGTCGCCCACAATAAAATTAAATCAGAAAGCCTTCAACCAAGTGGCCGTTTATAACATGACCCTCGGGGCAAAATATTTGGCTGTGACTAACGGCATGGCGCATTTTTGTTTTGAAGCTGCCTCGCCCGGCAATGAGCCGAAGGCTCTTCAGAGCTTTCCGCAGTTTGAATGATGGCCATAATGTTTCAAGTTTCAGGTTTCAAGTTTCAAGTTAAACCACATCCAAACCTGTAAATTGTGACCTGAAATCTGAAATCTGAAATGTCCCCCAAAGATCAACTCAAACATACTTTCCAACTTCTCCAACTCGAGCGCCAAGCAGACCTTGAACAGTATCGACAGAAAGTGTTGATGCGTTCGTTGCACCAGCGCACCAAGGAAGGAGTGACGTGGTATCCCGTTCGCTTGCTGCGCGATTACATCGGCACAGGCGAGCGTGTGATGATTGAAATAGAAAAAACAAATCAACTCGATCAACCGCATTCTTTTCAAAGTGGAAAAGTGGTGAGCTTCTTCACCAACGCGTCCGGCAAACCCGAGAAACAACACGTGAACGGTATAATCAACTACGTGCGCGACAACATGATGGCCATCACCATCAGTGGCGATGACCTTCCTGATTGGATTAACGATGGCATGCTTGGAGTGGATGTGATGTTTGATGAGATGAGCTACCGCGAGATGGAATTCGCCCTGAAGAAAGTGATGGAAGCAGAAGACAATCGATTGGCGGAACTGAGAGAGATTCTTCTTGGGTCACCGGTTACCAGTTTCCAGTCACCGGCAACTGGCGACCAGCAACCGGCAACTTCTGTCTTGAATGAGAGTCAAAAAGCAGCAGTCAAAAAAATTATTCATGCGCCCGATATCGCTTTCATCCACGGTCCGCCTGGCACCGGAAAAACCACCACACTGGTTGAAGCAATCAAATTAACTATTCAAGAAGAGCGACAAGTTCTAGTCTGTGCGCCAAGCAATGCCGCTGTTGATCTCTTAGTTGATAAATTAAGTCAGCAAGGATTGAATGCAGTGCGTATTGGTCATCCGGCAAGAGTTACGGAGCAATCGCTGAGCAAAACACTTGACGTAAAAGTTTCAGAGCACAGTCATTTCGGTGAGCTACGGGCGCTTCGAAGAAAGATGGAACAACTGCGGCATCAAGCAGGACAATACAAAAGAAATTTTGGTCATCATGAACGCGAGCAACGAAGATTGATGCGCGAAGAAGCAAAACTTTTGAAAAGCGATGCCGATATGCTGGAGTTTTATATCATCAACGATCTGCTCAACAATGCCGATGCCATTTGTGCCACCTTGGTTGGATCTTCACATCCCACATTGAAAGGAAGAAAATTCAAAACGGTTTTTATTGATGAAGCGGGGCAAGCACTTGAGCCTGCATGTTGGATTCCGTTGTTGAAATCGCAGCGCGTAATTTTTGCAGGTGATCATTGCCAGCTTCCACCCACCATCAAATCGCGCGAAGCTGCACTACAAGGTTTAGCAAAAACACTTTTTGAAAAAGGAATAGAAAAATATCCCCAGTTGGCTTCGATGTTGCAGGTTCAATATCGCATGCACGAATCGATCATGCAGTTTCCCTCTCACTATTTTTATAAGAATGAATTGATCGCGCATGAATCGGTGAAACATGAGCTGCTTCGTCCATACGAGCAGCCAATTGAGTTCATTGATACTGCAGGTTGTGGCTACACCGAAAAACAAGATCCCGAAACATTGAGCCGTTTCAATGAAGAAGAGGCGGAGTTGCTAGTTCGCCAAATTGAGAAGTTGGTTGAGTCGATTGGTGCATCAGCTTGGCTTGATGAAAAAATTACGTTGGGGATCATCACTCCGTACAGTGCACAAGTTGATCGTTTGCGGCATTTGTTTGAAGTATCTGAAATTTTGGAGCCGCTGCATCGACTCATCACCATCAATACGGTAGATGCTTTTCAAGGACAGGAGCGCGATGTTATCGCTATTTCATTTGTGCGCAGTAATGAAAAAAGTGAAGTTGGATTTTTAGCAGATACCCGCAGAACCAATGTTGCTATTACACGAGCTAAGAAAAAATTAATGATGGTAGGCGACAGTGCTACGCTTGCAGCGCATCCATTTTATGCAGAGCTCATCGAATTTTTGCAGCAACATGAATTTTATAAAAGTGCGTATTCAGTTTAATCGATTTATATTTGTTTCAAATTTTTGAATTATGAAATCAATACTTGCCTTGACTTTGGTTTTTAATCTTGTACTTGCCAAACCAACTCAATTATTTAACACTTCGCTCACCGTTACCGTGCGCGATGAGTTGGGAAACACAGTGGAAGGCGCGACTGTGAAATTGTATTTGAAAGAAGAAGATTACACGAAAGAAAAAAATCAAATCGAAGAAGGAACCACCGATGCCAAAGGGGTGGTGAAATTCAAAAAACTAGAACCGAAGTCGTACTTCATCTTGTGCCGCAAAGGCGATAAAGATAATACGGGTGGAGGTGAGAAAGTAGGAGAACTGAAAAAAGGCGAATTCAATAAAGTCACCGTTGTTATTCAGTAAGTGGATCGCAGTCATCTCATTCAGTTCTTTAAAACGTATAAGCCTCAACTTGAAGAGGAAACGAAATTTGTTTTGACTTTCCTTGAGCTCTTAAATCACCCTGATTGTTTTCAGCGTACGCATTTGCCCGGGCACATCACAGGTTCAGCGTGGATTGTTAATTCTTCAAGAACAAAAACATTACTTGTGCTGCATGGCAAACTCAATCGCTGGATGCAGCCCGGAGGCCATGCCGATGGCGATGAAAATATTTTGCGCGTGGCACTTCGAGAAGCCGAGGAGGAAACAGGTTTAAAAAACCTGAAAGCGATTCAAACTATTTTCGACATCGATATCCATTTAATTCCTGAACGAAAAGATTTCCCGGCACACGATCATTATGATATTCGCTTTTTGTTGGAGGCCGATGAAAATGAAAAGGTAGTAGTCAGCGATGAGTCGCATGATGTGAAATGGATTTTATTGAGCGAATTAGAAAAATATACTACGGAAAGATCCGTTTTACGGATGAAAGAAAAATTGGCGTTATGAAAATCAGATTTTTTTTATTGACGTTGTTCATCTCAGGCTCAATCTATGCTCAGCACTCCGATTGGATTGTAGTTGCGTCTGCAAAAACACATAAAGAAACGGTTGATGCACTTGAGCGTGCTATACTTGATAAAGGATTTACGGTTTTCGATATTATTGATCATGCCACCGGAGCCGAGCGGGTTGGCTTGAATCTGAACCCGACAACAGTAATCATTTTTGGAAACCCCAAAGCAGGAACAGCGTTGATGAAATGCGATCAGCAAATGGGAATAATTTTGCCGTTGCGAATTTTAGTTTGGGAAGATGAAAACGCGAAAGTGAATGCCGGATTTATTGATCCAGAAAAATATTTGAAAGAATTTACGCTTGATAATTGCAAAGAAAGCATTTCCAAAATGAAACTGGCGATGAAAAATTTACTGAGTTCGATCGAGAAGAAATGAATTCAATCTGAGTGAAGTTCTACAAATCAGCGTTTGTACTTTTAACTTTGGTAACCACAAGTCATTTGTTGTATGCACAACGCGTTGAGCCTCGCGATTCAACGCACCAAAGAGCGCATCGGAGTTGGTTTTCCAGAGTGTTCACGA
>DPLR01000597.1 GCA_003541895.1 Cytophagales bacterium
TGGAAAGTCACTTCAAACTCGAATTGAAAGAATTTTTTGAAAGCTATAAGAAGCTCGAGAATAAAGTGGTCACCGTTCCTGATTTTCAGGACAAGCAAACTGCAATGAATCTTATTCAAAAAGCAATCGTGACTTATCGCGAGACTTATAAGAAATAATGCAACGCCTTAAGTCTTTTCTGATCATCCAAACGGCTTTTATTGGTGATGTGATTCTGGCCACAGGCTTAATAGAAAAGCTTCATCAACATTACCCAGAGGCAAAGATCGATTTTCTCTTGAGGAAAGGTAATGAAGGGTTACTCTCAAAACATCCGCTTCTGCGCGAAGTACTCGTTTGGAATAAAAAAGATTCAAAAATCTCAAACCTTTTCAAGGTCATTAGTAAAGTCAGAAGTAATCAATACGATTGCGTTATCAATGTTCATCGGTTTGCGAGCTCAGGAATAATCACAGCACTTTCTGGGAGCAAGTTGAAAATTGGGTTCGACAAAAACCCTATCTCATTTTTATTTACAAAGAAGATAAAGCATGAAATAGGTGATCTTCATGAAGTGCAACGCAATCAAAAATTGATTGAAGAGGTGACTGATCAGGAATTTTGCAAACCCCAACTATATCCTTCGGTTTCTGATTTTGAAAAGGTGAAATCGTATCAGACCAACGCCTACTTGTGCATTGCTCCAACTTCAGTTTGGTTCACCAAACAATTTTCAACAGAGAAATGGGTTGAGTTTTTAAAATCGATTCAAAACCGGAAGTATAAAATTTATTTATTGGGAGCACCATCTGATCACTTTGTTTGTGAATCAATTCGATTAGCATCGGCTAATGAAAATGTAATTAACCTCGCTGGTCAATTATCATTTCTTGAGTCGGCAGCTTTGATGAAAAACGCAGTGATGAATTTCGTAAATGATTCTGCGCCCATGCACATCGCATCTTCAATGAATGCACCTGTTACAGCCATCTTTTGTTCAACGGTGCCTTCCTTTGGTTTTGGGCCGTTGTCAGATCACTCGAACGTTGTGGAGACAACTGAAAAATTATTGTGCCGTCCATGCGGTCTTCATGGATTTAAAGAATGCCCGCAGGGGCATTTTAAGTGTGCAACGGCTATTTCGGTAAATCAACTTAGTAATCTATTGCCTTCAGAAAATTGATTAAGACTTAACGAGGTAATTCGGAAGTTCAGTAATTTTTTCGCAGCCTACTTGCTCCATCACTTGCTTCAATTGTGTTTTCAGCATACCCATCATGTGATCACCACCCCCGTTTCCTAGTGCAGCAACAGCATACATAAAAGATCTTCCAAGAAAAGTGAACTCAGCGCCACTGGCCATGCTACGGGCAATATCCGGCCCGGAGCGAAGACCACTATCCATCATAATTTTTATTTTGCCATTCAGTTTTTTTACGATCGGCTCAAGTGATTTGATGGATGATTGACCGGCATCGATCTGTCGGCCACCATGATTTGAAACGATGATTCCATCAAATCCCATTCTAACTGCAGCCTCTGCATCTTGTTCTGTGGCAACGCCTTTCAAAATCAGTTTGCCTTTCCACTTGTCGCGAATGGGTGCCACTTTTTCTTCATCCATTCTTCCGCTAAAAGTCTTGTTCATGAATTGACCAAGTTGTTTCATGCTTAAACCCTTGTCCATATATTTTTTCATGGTGGCAAATTCTGGCGAACCATGAAGCAACGTTCTTAATGCCCACTCGGGCCGACCAAGAATTTGAATAATATTTTCCAAAGTCATTCGGGGTGGCATAGCCAATCCATTTCTGATATCGCGAGGCCGAAACCCAAAGGTGGGCACATCGCACAGTAGCACCAGCACCTGATAGCTTGAGTTTTGCAACCTTGTGAGGATATCATCGCGCAACGAATTTTCTGTGGGATGATAAAGTTGATACCACGCTTTGCCTTCGGTAATTTCACTTATCCTTTCAATACTGCTGGTGGTAACGGTGCTTAAAATAAAGGGCACGTTATGTTGTACCGCAGCTCTTGCTAAAATTTCTGGAGCATTGGGCCAAATCAATCCTTGAAGTCCAACAGGCGCTACGCCAAAGGGAGCATCGTATGTATGACCGAATAACTCGGTCTTTAAATCAGCGGATTTAAATTTATTCAGGTAATAAGGGGCCAACTCAACTTGTCGAACTTCGGTTGTGTTTTTTATAAGATTGATATCTTCATTGCATCCGCCATCCAAATACTCAAATGCAAACTTTGGAATTTTTTGCTTTGAGCGATTTCGCAAATCATCAACGGATGGGAAATTAGGATTGTAAGACCAACTCATAGCTATTGAATACTTAAATCAAAAATCTTTTCCATTAGCATCCACTTTTCACCAGGCTTAGCGGTGGGCAATGATTGTTGGTAGTTCCACATTAGTTTTTCCCATGCCTGAACCCGTTCGTTTGATTCATCTAATAATTTTTTCCTTTCAAAACTGAAATCATCATTCGCTTCGATGATCATGAACAAGCGATTTTCAATAAGGTAAATTTCTAGCAAAGTTATTCCGGCTTCTTTGATGCTCGCTGTAATTTCTGGCCAGATTTTCTCATGGTATTTTTTGTATTCCGCAATTAATGCGGAGTCATTTTTTAAATCCAAAGCCAGACAAAACCGCTTCATGATTTTATGGTTTGATAACCTTTCCATCCGTAGAGCATGACAGCGATAAAGCAAATACAAGGTATAACGAACGATTGCTGAATACCAACATGATCTGCGATCAATCCCATCAATGGCGGAAGTATGGCGCCACCCACGATAGACATTATTACAAATGAAGAACCAAGCTTCGTGTTATCGCCCAAATCTTGTACGCCCAACGCAAAGATGGTTGGAAACATGATCGACATAAATAGATTCAAGCCCAAAACAGAATACACTGCAAGCAAGCCGCTCGTAAAAATACCCGACAAGCAAAGCACTGAAGCTGCCAACCCATATACCATGAGGAGCTTGTGGTCTTTTATAAACGTCATGAGCCATGTGCCTAAAAACCTTCCGCTCACAAAAAGAAATGTACCAATGACCATAAAACTTTTTGAAGCTACTTCTCGTGTTGTGCCTGGAATAAGATCGATCACATAGTTGATGGTAATCCCCCAGATGCCGGCTTGAGCGCCCACGTAGAGTAATTGAACGATGATCGCGTACTTAAAATGCTTGTGGTTAAAGATGGATTTATCAAACTTTATTTTTTTTCCTTTCGTTGGCTCAGGCATCTTTGTGAACGAAAATAAGGCGGCTACACAAAGCACTGTAATTGCTAAAAGAGTATATGGAAAGATCACTGCATTTGCCGCAGCTTGTTTTTCTTCTAAACTTGTGAGTGCGCCTTCATTGCCTGCAAAAATAAATTGACCCGCAAGCCATGGCCCAACAACCAGTGCCACTCCGTTGAACGACTGAGAAAAATTTAGTCTTTGAACAGCCGTCTCCGATTTACCTAAGACAGTGATGTATGGATTTGCTGCGGTCTCAAGAAAAGCCAAACCACTTGCTATGATGTATAATGCTACCAAGAAAAATCCGAACTGTAGTTGGTTTGCGGCCGGAATAAATAATAGAGCTCCAATAGCATAAAGAGCCAAGCCCAACAGTATTCCGCTTTTATAGGAGAAACGCTCAATGAATAATCCTGCGGGAATGGCAATGGTGAAATATCCAAAATAGAAAGCGGTTTCAACCAGAAGCGCTTGGGTTCGGCTGATATCGAACACAGGTTGGAAGTGCGCAATCAGTGAAGAGTTTAAAATATTGGCTAACCCCCAGAGGAAAAAAAGACTCGTGACTAATATTAGAGGTAAAGTAAACGCAGCCTGAGTTTTATTCTGTATCGAAAGATTTTCATTTGAAGTGGGTAGTTGCATGTCAATAATTTATAAACTTCGGTCGAGATGAACGTATCCGCCATCTACATGAATCAACTGGCCAGTGGTATGGCTTGAACAATCCGACAATAGAAACACTGCCATGTTAGCAATCTCTTCCGCTGTGGTCATTCGTTTTCCTAATGGAATTTTTTCCGTAATTGATTTTAATTTTTGCTCAGGGTTAGGAAAAGTTTTGATCCAGTTTTCATATAGCGGAGTATAACACTCAGCAACAATGATTGCATTCACCCGAATTCCATAGGGGAGTAGTTCTACTGCCCACTCGCGTGTTAATGCGTTGCGCCCTCCGTTGCTGGCAGCGTAGGCTGAAGTATTACCCTGACCGGTTTCCGCAGTCTTCGATCCAATGTTTACAATGGCTCCTTTACTTTTGATTAGGTGCGGTAGAGCGTGATGCGCCATCAAATAATAGTGCACTACATTTTTATGTAATGATGCCATGAAGGCATCATAGTTTCCGCTGGCAAGGCCTACACCATCGTTCACTCCGGCATTATTAACCAAGCCGTCAAGCTTTCCAAATTCTGCCATGGCGATATCAATCGCTTTTTCACATTCCTCGGGTAGTGTTAATTCTGCGGTGATTGCGAAACAATTTTTTCCAAGCGATTTTATTTTAGCAGCAGTTTCTGAATTGTCTTTTTCATTGCGACCTACGATTACTGGTATGGCTCCTTCTTCGGCAAGTTTTACCACAATGCCTTCGCCAATGCCCTTAGCGCCACCTGTTACTATAACGACTTTATCGATAAGATGTAAATCCATTTCTGATTTTAAAGATTGTAAAAATCCTTCGCATTTTTACCCATGACTTTGAATTGATTTTCGTTGGTTAAGGATTGAATGTAATCCTGAATAATTTTCAATTGCTGTTCATAAGTAGCTGCAAGCAAACAAACAGGCCAATCTGAGCCATACATTATTCGGTCAACGCCAAACGATTCAAATACAACATCGAGATAAGGCGTAAACTCAGACGCCTTCCAGTTTTTCCAATTGGCCTCCGTTGTCATACCCGAAATTTTGCAATACACATTTTTGTTTTGAGCCATGTTGTTCATGTATTGCTTCCATGAGTTGATTTCTTTGTTTTTGATATTCGGTTTTGCAAGGTGATCGATAACAAACTTATGGTCGGGAAAAAGATTAACCAATTCAATAGCGGCAGGAAATTGTTTCGGATAGATTAAGACATCATACGTGAAATTGAATTTCTTCAGCAAACGAATTCCGTTCATAAAATCAGGACGCAGCATAAATCGATCATCGGGCTCGGCCTGCACAATGTGCCTGAATCCTTTCAGTTTTTTAAATTTGCTGAAATAGTTTAACTTTTCTTCTACGTTCGGTGCGCTCAAATTTATCCAGCCCACCACACCTTCAATAGAACTATTTTTCACTGCAAGCTCTAAGAGAAATTCGGTTTCATTTTCAGACTGATCGGCTTGTATTGCAACACAGCCATCTATTTTATTTTTTGTTAATAGAGGTTGCAAATCGATTGGCAAGAAATCCTTTTTTAGTTGAGGCATCTCATCGTTGATCCAAGCATCTCGAATCGGATCATATTTCCAGAAGTGTTGATGTGAGTCGATTACCATCGATCAAATAATTTATTAATTTGTCGCTGCGTTAACGATTAATGTTTAATATTAATAAAAATGATTTTTAAATTGAACGCATCGATCGTTTCGTTTTAAAATATTCTGCAATGAATGTAGTTATTGAAAAAGCCGAGATAAAAGATATACGCTTTCCCACCAGCCGTTCATTGGATGGTTCGGATGCGATGAATCCAGACCCTGACTATTCAGCTGCTTATGTTATTCTCAAAACCAACGTGCCTGAGCTGGAAGGTCATGGGTTTACATTTACCATCGGCAGAGGAAATGAAATCTGTACCGTAGCAATTAATGCAATCCTCCAACTCGTGATCGGAAAAAATCTTTCTTCGATTACAGCCAACATGGGAAAATTTTGGAAAGACATTACAGGCGATAGCCAACTGCGATGGCTCGGCCCTGAAAAGGGAGTAATCCATTTGGCAACCGGTGCAATAGTAAATGCAGTTTGGGATTTATGGGCTAAAGTTGAGAAGAAGCCCGTATGGAAGTTGATAGCCGATATGACCGCTGAGCAATTGATTTCGTGTGTTGATTTTACTTATATCACAGATGTAATTACTTCTGAAGAAGCCTTGAGAATGATCAAGCCATTTGAATCAACCAAACAAAATCGAATTGATTATTTATTAAAAAATGGTTACCCGGGCTACACTACTTCACCAGGTTGGCTTGGCTATTCAGAAGAAAAAATAAAACGGCTCAGCAAAGAAGCCGTAGCTGAAGGTTGGAAGCACATCAAGATGAAAGTAGGTTCGGATATCAATTCAGATATGTTACGCGCCAAAATTATTCGCGATGAAATTGGCTACGATATTAAGTTGATGATGGATGCCAACCAAAAATGGGATGTCGATTCTGCCATCGCAAACATGAAAAAACTTTCTTTATTTCAGCCGCATTGGATTGAAGAGCCGACAAGCCCTGACGATATCTTAGGTCACGCAACAATTAAGAAAGCAATTGATCCAATAAAAGTAGCTACTGGAGAGCATTGTCAAAACAGAGTTATTTTCAAGCAATTGATGCAAGCACACGCTATTGATTTCTGCCAGATCGATAGTTGTAGAGTGGGCGGGGTGAATGAAAACTTGGCCATATTGCTGATGGCAGCAAAATTCAAAATTCCTGTTTGCCCGCATGCCGGTGGCGTTGGTTTGTGCGAGTTGGTTCAACATCTTTCGATGATTGATTTTATTTGTATTTCAGGAACGATGGAGGGAAGAGTCAGAGAATATGTAGATCATTTGCACGAACATTTTGTTGATCCGGTAAAAATCAATGATGGTTGTTATATGCCGCCACTCATGCCCGGCTACGGTTGTGAAATGAAAAAGGAAAGTTTGGTTGACTTCTCTTTTCCTGATGGGAAAACCTGGAGAGAAGAATTTAAAACTATTTGAAGTATGGAACAGTTGTTCAGCCTAAAAGACAAAACTGCCGTAGTTACAGGTGGAGGCAGTGGTATTGGTAAAGCAATAGCAAAATTATTTGCGCAAGCAGGCGCCAGTGTTTTTATTCTTGAATTATCAGAAGAGGCAGGAAAGAAAGCGGACGAAGAAATTCATAGCGAAGGAAACGAAGCCACTTATATCATTTGCGATATCACTTCTTCAGCGCAAGTAAAATCAGCATTGCAAAAAGTACAACCATCCATTGATATTTTGGTAAACAATGCGGGCATTGCACATGTCGGCAATCTTCAGAGTACAACGGAGCACGATTTTGAAAAATTATTCCAAGTGAATGTAAAGGGTACGTACTTGTGCATGCAAGCCGCAGTAGAACGAATGATTCAGCAAAAGGGTGGAGTGATATTAAATCTTGCATCGATAGCGGCCATGGTCGGTTTGCCCGATCGCTTTGCTTACTCCATGACGAAAGGAGCAGTGCTCACGATGACTTATTCTGTTGCACGCGATTACCTCAAGCATAATATCCGTTGCAATTGCATTTCTCCTGCACGGGTCCATACTCCGTTTGTGGATGGCTTCCTCGCGAAAAATTATCCCGGCCAGGAAAATGAAATGTTTGAGAAATTATCGAAGACTCAGCCTATCGGTAGGATGGGAACTGCCGATGAGGTAGCGCAATTGGCATTGTACTTATGCTCTGATAGCGCCTCGTTCATTACTGGCACCAATTACCCTATTGACGGTGGATTTGTAACCTTAAATACCTAATCCTATTTGAAATGAAACTGATTCGTTTTGGAAGTGTGAATAATGAAAAACCGGGCGTAGGGTTGCCCGATGGCAAACGAATAGATACTTCTGCTTTTGGCGAAGATTACGATGAGAATTTTTTTGCCACCGATGGAATAAACCGTTTGCAAAGTTGGCTCGATAAAAATCAGAACAATTGTAAGAAGGTAGATGATAATGTGCGACTGGCTGCAAGCATATGTCGCCCAAGCAAACTCATTTGTGTAGGATTGAATTATGCCAAGCATGCGAAGGAAGGTGGAATGGAGATTCCCAAATTACCCATCATCTTTTTCAAATCAACCACCGCCATTGTTGGGCCCGATGATGATTTAATGATCCCGAAGAACAGCGAGAAGACAGATTGGGAAGTGGAGTTAGTTGTAGTCATTGGTAAACGAGCAACGTATGTTTCAGAAAACGAAGCAATGAATTTTGTGGCGGGTTATATTCTTCATAACGATTACAGCGA